>JAAZGQ010000316.1 GCA_012511135.1 Bacteroidales bacterium
GATTGAACAGTATTCATATCTCTTATTTTTTTGTACAAACTATCTGATTTTCGAATTCAAGATTAATGCTTCGGTATCTGTCCCAACCCAGCTTGGGTAAAGCTTCTTCGTAAAAACGCCTCAGCGCTGCTAACTTGAATTCCATATTTTCCGCTTTCCCCATATTAATTTCGAGCTCTCCCAATCTTGGAATAAGACTAAACTTCCCCGAGGAATCCAATACGATCTGGGCAATCATGGCATCCCAAAAATCGTCCTTGTTGATCAGGCCGGCCAATTCAAACAAATTGGCCAGACTTAGAGAATCTGCTCTCTGTACCAAGGCGACCGGGACATCAACTGCCACCCTTCGGTTAATTGTCATTTTTTTGCCCTCTTCGTCCAGAAAAAAAGCTTCAGCTCCACCCACAAACACCCTCAAGACAGGAATACGTTGATCAATCCTGACAGAAAGCCGACCGGCAGGCGAAAGGGAACATTCGGCTTTTTTTACCATAGAGTGCTTCTCAATCAGCGTCTCCATGAGGCTTAGATCCACTTCTTTCAACTTCTTGTCAATCACCTGTATTTGATTTTCTTTCAACAGGCGGTTGATCTCTTTTGATGTTACATAAGGATGATTCAGACTATCTTGTATCTGTATGTAGACTTTTTGAACCTGCAGCTCCTGGTGCTGCCGGCCGTAAATCAGCATGGCAAACAAGACATAGCCTGCCATCAGCACAGAGCCTATCCATATGAACATCTTTCGGGCCATCAGGAATACTTTTCTTTTAATAAGGGCACCAGACGGTCAATATTTCCAGCCCCCAAAGTTACAAGAACTTCCGGTTTTTTCCTATCAAGCAGGCTTAAGATTTCATCCATAGAACACAGGATTTTTCCCCTGCTTGTCAACTTATCAAAAATAAGCCTGGAATCTACTCGCGGGATAGCTTCTTCCCTGGCGGGGTAAATATCCAGCAAATATACATAGTCCAAACCCGACAGAGCCTTGGCGAATTCTCCGGCAAAGTCACGTGTACGGCTGTAAAGATGAGGCTGAAAAATACCGGTCAGTTCTTTGCCGGGGTACAATGCTTTGAGCGATCGGATAGAAGCCTTGAGCTCATCGGGATGATGAGCATAATCATCTATATAGACAAAATCGTCCCTGCGAATCTGAAAATCAAAACGACGTTGATTGCCTTTGAAAGATACCAGAGCGGCACGCAATTCCTCTGGGCTTACTCCACAGAGATATGCCAGCCCCATCGCGGCCAGGGCATTCTCCACATGTATCATTATCGGCAGGCCCAATTCCATTTTTTTTATTCTGCCTCCCGGATAGTTGAAATCAAAATAAAGACGACCCTCCTCAATAACTATGTTTTCTGCATAAAAATCGGCACTGCGACCGTAAGGCATCTGTTCCGTGGCGTAGGTATACTGCCTTACACCTTCTGCCAGAATGGGTTGCAGGACCAGAGCCTGCTTCATCAACAAGACTCCTCCTGGGCGAATCAAACTGGTAAAATGAGCAAAAGCTTCCAGATAAGCTTCGTGACTATGGTAAATATCGAGATGATCGGGATCAACAGAAGTGATGGCAGCCATCCAGGGACTGAGTTGATGAAAAGACCGATCGTATTCATCGGCTTCTGCCACCATGAGCCGGCTTTTTTCGGACAACAAGAGGTTGGTTCCGTAATTCAGGGCTATACCGCCCAAAAAAGCATTACAATCCAGAGAAGATTGCCTGAGCAAATGCGCCAGCAAAGTACTGGTAGTAGTTTTTCCGTGAGTTCCGGCCACACACAAGGCATCGAGTTCGCGGGAGATTTCACCCAGGACTTCGGCACGCTTTACAATTCTAAATCCGGCTGAATGGAAAAACTGCAACTCTGCATGAGTTTCGGGAACGGCCGGCGTTCTTACAACCAAGGTAGTATTCCGCTCTTTAAATGCTTCAGGAATGGCTTCAACCGCATCGCGGTAATGGATTTCCATACCTTCTTTTACCAGCTGCCTGGTCAACTCAGTTTCCGTTCTGTCGTAACCAGCCACCATTAAAGAGCGCGAACGGTAATAGCGGGCAAGATTACTCATGCCTATACCACCTATCCCGATAAAGTAAACCTGTTTGATTGTCATATTTTTGCTAATTTTATAATCTCGTCTGCAATATGTTCTGCGGCATGAGGCAAAGCCATTTCCAAAATAGCACTTTTCAGGGATTCTATTCGCTCAGGCTGTTCCAACAAAGCAAGGGCTTCAGGAATAAGTTTATCACGGGCTTCCGCATCCCGGATCATCACTGCAGCCCCCTTGCTCACCAAAGCCTGGGCATTTTGCGTCTGATGATCCTCAGCCACATTGGGTGATGGAACCAGCATAACTGCTTTAGCCAACAGAGCAAACTCCGAAATGGAACCGGCACCGGCTCTCGATACAATCAAATCAGCCAGAGCATAAGCGTAATCCATCCTGGAAATAAAGTCTGTAATCTGAATGGCCTTGTTGTTGAGCTCAGCATTGGCCGCTAATATGTCCTTGTAATAATATTTACCTGTTTGCCAGATCAATTGTACACCCGACTTTTCTATTAGTTTCAGTTGTTGCTGCACGGCCTGGTTGATGCTGCGCGCTCCCAGGCTGCCTCCCAGCACAAGCAGTACCGGCCTGTCCGGCTTAAGTCCGAAATGCTTCAAAGCTGCTTCTTTTTGATTGATCGAGTGTAGTAAATCCTGTCGTACCGGGTTCCCGGTAAGAATAATCTTTTCTTTGGGGAAAAAGCGTTCCATGCCTTCGTAAGCCACACAAATACGGGCAGCTCCGGCTGCCAGTAATTTATTGGTCACTCCGGCATAAGAGTTTTGTTCCTGTATCAGGCAAGGAATCTTTTTGGCCGTCGCCGCCCTTAGCAAAGGGCCACTGGCATAACCTCCTACACCAACTGCCACATCTGGTTTAAAGTCACGTAAGATTTTACGAGCCTTGCTCATACTTTTTATCAGAAGAAACAATGTCCTGATATTACGCAGCAAGTGTTGACGATCAAAGCCGCTGACGGGAAGCCCGACTATGGGATAGCCCGCAGCCGGAACTCTTTCCATTTCCATACGGTTTTCGGCTCCCACAAACAGAATCTCAGCCCGTGAACATTTTTGTTTAAGGGCATTGGCAATAGATATGGCCGGAAAAATATGTCCTCCGGTGCCTCCACCCGAAATAATGAAACGCGGATGGCGTTTTTCGGTTTTTTGATGACTAGCATCCTTATTCTTCCGAGTCATAAGCTAAATCTTCCTTTTCTTTTGAGTTGTTGATTCCGGTTGAGCTATCGGGCTCGGCTGAGCTGTTGATTTCTGTTGATTCAACAGCTTGTTGTGTGGCAAAATTGCTCACACTCAAAATGATGGCAAAATACAAACAAGTAATAACACCCGAACTTCCTCCCCTGCTGATCAAAGGCAAAGGCTGCCCGGTGACCGGAAACCAATTGACCGCCACTGCCATATTAACAAAAGCCTGCATAGAAACAATCAGTGCCGAACCCAGCACCAGGAGCATGGGGACAGATTTTGAGCAACGTTTGGCAATTTTTAGAGCCCTGAACAACAAAAATAAATACAAAAAAGGCAGCCCAAATAAACCCAGCCAACCCAAATCTTCAATGATAATGGCAAAAATAAAGTCGGAATAAGCCTGAGGCAAAAAATCCCGCTGACTGCTGTTTCCAGGCAAAACTCCCAAAAACTTGCCTTCGGCAATGGCTATTTTTGCATGCGATACCTGACGGTTTTCGTCCGTAATTTTAAATCCTTCGTCTCTTACCTCTAGTTCTTCGGTTACCAATCTGTTGTGCCAGGTTTCCCATCGGGGTACTCCATCTACACGCTCCACTTTAATTAAAAGGAAAACCAACAAAGCAGCCACCGCAAAAACAAGTAAAAACAAAATCCATAATTTCTTTCTATCCACTCCGGCCACTATCATCATGACAAAAACAAAAAGACAAAGTAATATAGCGGTGGACAAATTCTCGAATACAATCAAAAAGGCAAAGGCGGCCGTTATAATAAGCACTACCCAAAAAGCCTTATCCATAGCTTCTTTGGAGCCCTGGGCTCTACCCAGAAACCAGGCCGAAAACAAAACAATCGACAATTTGGCCAGTTCCGAGGGTTGAATCTGTATTCCAAAAATCTCAATCCAACGGGCAGCTTCGTTTAGCCTGACACCAATTATTGGAGTAAGAACGAGCATAACAACCGAAAACAATAAAAGTGGAAGTACCAACAGGGCTGTGTACTTATAGTGGAAATTATGAAAAGCTACCACCAAAGCGGCTCCTATAAGTAAAAACATGCCATGTCTGATGATGGGTTCAAAGGGATTTGCCCGGGCATAAGCCAGGGTGCCTATAGCACTGTAGACCTCCACCA
>JAAZGQ010000317.1 GCA_012511135.1 Bacteroidales bacterium
AATGAACATGATCAACTTTGGTTCCGTAGGAACGCAGCTCCGGGGAATGCAGAATATAATCTATCCTGAACAAATAAAACTTTTCGTGAAAAGTAATTCCCAGCCCCCTGCCGTTTTGCGACCAGGCGTCCTGTAAACCTTTTTTGATTCGACGGTAGGTATAGGAAGCCGGGATATCGTTAAAATCGCCACAAACCACCAATTTGTATGGGCTTTCGCGAATGAAAGAAGCAATAGTTTCTGCCTGGGGAGCCCTCAACCTGGCTGCCTGCCCTAATTTTCGACCTAGTTTTTCGGCAACCTGGCTAATGTTGTCCCTGTCGGGATTTTCTACAATTGTTTTATAAAGGCTTTTATCCTCTTTGGTTAATTTGTTTGATTCCAAATGATTGTTTATAAAACGCAGGGTATCCTGCCCTATTTTAACATCGCAATAATGGGAAGCATTGGATTGACTCTTAAAGGGTAATCTGCCGGATTTCAGAATCGGATGTTTTGAGAAGACCCACAAATTGCCGGTTCTGTATTTACTGGATTGAATAATTTCCAAACTGTGGTAGGGATAATCTTTGAGTGCAGCAATAATGGTGTTTTTCTCCAGGAGTTTCTTATCGAAGCTGTAACCGGCCTCCTGTAAACAAAGAATATCTGCTCCGCTTTGCCGCAAATAGTTTAAAACCGGATTGGGATTTTGTTTGAAATTTGCCTGATAACCTGCAAATTGCATAGTATTGTAAGTCAACACTTTTATTGTTTGTCCTCCCTTTGCTTGCTCTTTGATCAGCTCAAAAGGAAACCAGGCCTTTTGTTCCGGCAAGCACACTAAGAGTGGCAACAAAGACAACAGAAACCAAATACTTCTGCGAAATGCCCAGTAAAGTAACAAAAAAACGTTTAAAAAGGCCAAGGGAACAAAGGCGTAATTCGGATAAGAACTCAGAATAGCACGTTCCGGACTTAAAACAGACATCTTGGCACTGAACAGCAACAAAACCACAAAGGCCAGATTCAGCAGAATCAATACTGAGTCTCTTAATACTCGAAATATATTCGGTCTTCTTGGGGCGTTTTTCATCGAACCATGTTCAAGGCTGCGGCGGTATGCCGGAATTAAAAATTATTGTCCGGATTTAAATAAAAACTGTTTTTCTTTTTCGTTCAGGCTTTCATAACCCGATTGCTTGATTTTATCCAGAATAGCATCCCTGTAATCTTCTTCTCTTTTTTTGCGATCCCGGTATTCCTGATCGCTTTCCGGTCTGCCTTTGTTGGCTTTTTCGTAGCGGGGGCGATGGTATTTGGTTCTTCCGCCGGCTTTGGCCTGAAAACCACCAAAGGCTCTGTTTTTGGTGGTAAAAATATTCAATCCCGGATTTTCCCTTGAGAAAAAGCCAAAAAGCAAACCAAACAAGGCTCCACCCAGGTGTGCCAGACTGCCACCGGCATTGTCTCCGGCCAGGCTCAGCAAATCGATTACAACCATCGCTATAGCAAGCCATTTGAGCTTAACCTGGCCTATAAACATAAGCATCAGGCTTTCGTTAGGCCGGTAAAAGGCAACGGCCAGCGTCAAAGCCAAAACCGAAGCAGAAGCTCCCATCAGCACAGTATGTTCAACCGCGGCATTGTAGATAGGGAAAAAATTATAAGCCAGCACATAAAATAAACCTCCGGCAAGACCTCCCAGCAAATAAACCATCAGGAGCTGCCGGCTTTTGAACCAGCGTAAAAAATACAAACCGAAAACATACAGCCAGATCATGTTGAACAGCAGATGAAAAAAGCCCAGATGCACAAACATATAGCTCAAAAAAGTCCAGGGTTTTTGCAGAATCTGATCCCAGGCCGCAGGGAGTTGCAGCCAATGCAAGAGCTGACCGCTGTCGTATTGAAACAAACGACAAAAAACCCCAAAAAGCTTGATGAACAAAAAAACACCTACATTAATAAATATCAGCTTGGTAGCCATATTTCCCTGTAGATACTTAAGTTTAATATTATCCCATAAAGATGCCATTGCCTATTCCCTTTTTTTTCCAGAAGCGGATCATAAAAAAGCCAAAGATCATTCCTCCGAGATGAGCAAAGTGAGCCACATTGTCTCCGCTAAAATTGGCCACACCCGCAAAAAGTTCAATTACACCATAACCGATCACCATATATTTTGCCTTGATGGGAACCGGAATAAACATTATATACAATGGTGCGTTGGGAAACAACATGCCAAAACCCAGCAAAATTCCAAAAACGGCTCCGGAAGCCCCGACTGTAAGCATGGAATCCAGGAGAGCATCTCTGGAACGTAAAATCATTTCAGCCGAATAAGGCACTGAGGGATCTATGTTCCAATACCTCCCCAATACCCCAATTTCTCCGGTTAAAACATAATTGTCTACCGCCTGCATAAAAGGTATTAAATCAATATACCAGGTTATTTGCTGAATGATACCTGCACCTACTCCGGTCACCAGATAAAAAAGCAAAAAACGCTTTGGCCCCCACACTTGTTCCAACAGGCGCCCAAACATAAACACAGCAAACATATTAAAGAACACATGACCGA
This sequence comes from Bacteroidales bacterium, assembly GCA_012511135.1. GTDB lineage: Bacteria > Bacteroidota > Bacteroidia > Bacteroidales > UBA1402 > UBA1402. Next base: position 2,564 of record JAAZGQ010000317.1, read on the forward strand.
GCCCTCTGGTGCTATGCATAAACATGTAAGTGACAGGCTGAAGCAAATTGAACTTATCGGATTTGAAGTAATGCAAGCCCAAGAAATCCTGAATGACAGGAAATAATGTAGCTGCCAGCCACAGAATAAAATTGATTATTATCAGATTTTTGGTAATCGGAGGAATAGAAGACCAAAATGAATTTCTCGGAGTGTATACAGACATAAAAAAAATATTTAGGCAAAGGTAAGGATTTTTCCAAAAACAGCTTATTTTTGACTCGTCAAACAGCTGTATTCATCGAAATTCAGAGCAAAAAGGCGATTTAGAAGTATTTTTTTTAAAGAATTACTCATTTTTGCTTGTTTTATTTGCAAAACTTAAAATTTTCGTTTTTATTTGCGTTCAAGTTTTGGATCCCTCCTTATTTTTCAACTTTTTATTATCCTAATTATCATGAACAAAACAGAACTTATCAGTGCTATTGCCGAAAAAGCCGGCTTAAGCAAAGTGAGTGCAAAAAAAGCCTTGGAAGCATTCTTAGGTAGTGTAGAACAAACCTTGTCAAAAGGCGAAAAACTGACCTTGGTTGGTTTTGGAACTTTCTCTGTGGTTAAAAAGGCTGCCCGTACAGGTGTTAACCCCGCCACCAAGAAACCCATCCAAATACCTGCTAAGAAAGTTGTAAAATTTAAAGCCGGTGCAGATTTGGCCGCTAAAGTATGAAGCTAAGCTTCTTATAAACAAAAAAACCGCTTGGATTTCCAGGCGGTTTTTTTACTTTTGTAGCTTATTATCTCTTGCCCAATTATAATGAACATATATACCCTACTCGGGGAAAAAACCCGCCAATGCCTGCAGGCTTTATATCAACTGGAGGCCGACGATTCTTTGCTTCAGTTACAAAAAACCAAAAAAGAATTTGAGGGCGACCTTACCTTAGTGGTTTTTCCATTTGTCAAGGCTGCCAGAAAATCTCCGGTCGCCACAGCGGAGGAAATCGGCAGCTGGTTGTTGCAGCACACTCCAGAGCTCAGCAGCTATAATGTAATCAAAGGCTTTCTGAATTTGAGCGTATCTACTTCCTACTGGCTGCAAGCTCTGCAGGAAATGTCCCGGGATGATGATTTCGGCATACTCAAAACCGGTGATTCTGCTCCGCTGGTAATGATAGAATATTCTTCACCAAACACCAACAAACCCCTGCATTTGGGCCATATACGTAATAATCTGCTGGGATACAGCCTCAACCGCATAGTCTCAGCC
>JAAZGQ010000318.1 GCA_012511135.1 Bacteroidales bacterium
GGCTTCAAGGTCTATTACAAAATGGAAGGTTTTCACCTGGATATTACCCGCCCTATGCCCGAACGTTTGGGGAAAATTGCCGAACGCCTGGTACATAAACCGGAATATTCCTTTGAACATTTTCGCTGGAAAGAGGACGAAAAATACATCAACGATTTTGTGCAGGTATTCAACGAAGCCTGGGCTTCGTTCAAACAGCATTTTGAGCCGCTGGATCCACAGTACATCAGGCAAACACTCAAAAAAGCCCGTCCCATACTCGACGAAGAATTCATTTGGCTGGCTTATTATGAAAAAAAACCCGTCGCCATCTTTTTGATGTTTCCCGATCTGAACCAGTTGCTCAAGCACATCAACGGCAAATTGCAGCCCATCGCCCTGCTCAAGTTCCTTTGGTACAGGCAACATAAAGCCATGACCCGGGCCAAAGGCTTGCTGATGGGCGTAATTCCGGCCTATCAAAACCGGGGTATAGAATCGGCCTTTATTTACAAACTCAGGGAAGTCTTCGACCGAAAACCGCATTATACCGAAATAGAATTCAGCTGGGTGGCCGATTTCAACCCCAAAATGCGAAGAATATTTATTGCCGTGGGCTGCCAGCCAGTCAAGCATTACATTACCTACAGGTATTTGTTCGACCGACAGAAGGAATTCAAACGTTATCCCATTCCGGAGCTATAAAACGAACGATTGCCCCGGCTGCCGGCTGTCTGAAAACCAGCCTTGACACTGTGGCTCGATTCCCCGGCTGCTGGCTGCCCGAAAGTATTTCGCCGTCTGAAAACTTATAAAATTGCAAACATGAACTACGACATCATTGTAATAGGAGGAGGCCTGGGAGGCCTCAGCGCGGGAGCCAAACTGGCCAAAGAAGGCCGTAAGGTACTGTTGCTGGAGCAACACGACCGCCCCGGAGGCTATGCCACCACCTTTCAGCGAGGAGAATTCACCCTCGAAGTGGGCTTGCACGAAGCAGACGGTCCTGGGCCCAAAGATATGAAAACCAGGATATACAAAGAGCTGGGAGTGTTTGAGCAGCTGGAATTTTTGCCCTTGCCGGAATTTTACCGTTTTGTCAACGGCCGGGTAGAAGTGTGCATACCCCACGATCCGGCAGAGGCTGCCGCCAGGCTCAAGCTTATGTTCCCCGAAGAAGAAGCCGGCATACAGGCCTATTTCGATCACTTACTGCTGCCTGCCAGGCCAGAGGACAAAGATAAGCCCGACCGCAGCCTGGGCGACTTTCTGGACAGCATCATCACCAATCCCGATCTGAAACTGATTTTACTGGGCAACCTGGGCTATTTTCACGACGACCCCTACAGTTTGTCCCTGGCCTATTATACCATAGCTCAAAGCAGTTATTACAAAAACGCGGCCAGTTTTATCAAAGGAGGCTCGCAGCAATTATCCAGCCATTTGGCCAGCTTTATTGAGCAAAACGGAGGCAGCGTACTTTTGAACACCAAGGCCCTGGCCCTGTTGTGTCAAAACGGCAAAATCTCTGCAGTGACTTATCAAAGCGGGAAAAAGCCAGACAGTCCCCGGCTGCAGGCTGCAGCCCCCGTCATTGTACTGGGCAGCCCTCTGCCGGGCTTAAGGCAATTACTCCCCGAGAGTTACCGGCCCGGCCTGGAGAGCTTGCTGAATACTAATAAACCCGGAGCCTCCCTGCTGAGTCTCTAC
>JAAZGQ010000319.1 GCA_012511135.1 Bacteroidales bacterium
GATGTCCTGCAATATATTCTCAAAACTCTGGTAGTACGCCAGGGAGGCAAGCCGGACGAGGAAAAACTTAGCGTATACCGTGCCGAAATTGATGAATACGACGACGAATTGGTGGAGCTTATCAGCAAACGTATGAAAGTATCCAGATTGATAGGTATTTATAAGAAAGAAAACAACATACAGGTACTACAGGCTGCCCGTTACAACGAGATTATTGAAGAAAGGATCAAACAGGCAGCCAGCCTGGGCATAAAGGGAGACTGTATGCAAAAAATACTCGAATCCATACACGAGGAATCGGTCAGGCTGCAGATAGAAATTATGAATATGGACAATTTAAATCCCTCAGAAGAATGAAAATCCTGATTGTAGGTGCCGGCAAGATGGGCAGTTTCTTTGCCGACATTCTGAGTTTTGACCACGAAACAGCGGTCTACGACAGAGATCCTCAGAAACTCCGTTTTATTTACAATACCTGTCGCTTCAAAGAACCCGAAGAAATCAGGGAATTCGCTCCGGAACTAGTGATCAATGCTGTCACGGTGAAATACACCATCGATGTTTTTAAAACAGTATTGCCCTTGCTTCCTGCTTCCTGCATCATCAGTGATATAGCCAGTGTCAAAAACGGTCTGAAAGATTTTTATGCCGGCAGCGGCTTTCGTTTTGTTTCGACTCACCCTATGTTCGGGCCGACTTTTGCCAGCCTGAACAATCTCTCGAGCGAGAATGCTATTATCATATCCGAGAGCGATCACCTGGGCAAGACCTTTTTCAGAGATTTGTATCGCAAGCTCGGCTTGAACATCTTTGAGTATTCCTTCAAAGAACACGACGAAACTGTTGCCTATTCTCTGTCCATACCTTTTGTGTCAACCCTGGTCTTTTCGGCGGTTATGAAGCACCAGGATGCGCCCGGAACTACCTTTAAGAAACACCTGGCCATAGCCCGGGGCCTGATGAACGAGGACGACTTTCTGTTGCAGGAAATACTCTTCAATCCCGAAACCCCTGCTCAGCTGGAACTGATTCGTTCCGAACTGAAGCAAATTCTGGAAATTGTCAAAAATAAAAATGCCCCGGGGATGAAAAGCTACCTGGAAAAAATTCGGAACAACATTAGCTGAGCTCCCTGCTGCTAAATTTTTAGCTCTTTACTATTTTAGTGTTAAAAGCTGTTTTCTGAGGATATTTTTTGTATTTTCGCGCCATCTGTTCGTTTGACTTTCGGCTTGATCAAAGCAGGACAGATGGCTTTTTTATTACCATAAAAAACGAATATGAGAAAACAGCTTTTAACCAAAACATTCATTCTGTGCCTTATCGGCTTGAGGGCAGGATGTACGACTCCCAAAGCTTCGAATTTTGAAATCGGAGACAAGCAATTTCTGCTCAACGGCGAAGCTTTCGTGATAAAGGCAGCCGAGATCCATTACACTCGTATCCCCAGACCTTATTGGGAACATCGCATCAAAATGAGCAAAGCCCTGGGTATGAACTCAATTTGCCTCTATATTTTTTGGAATATACACGAACAGGAGCCCGGAGTCTTTGATTTCGAGGGACAAAATGACGTGGCAGAGTTTTGTCGTATGGCCCAAAAAGAAGGCATGTACGTCATTATCAGGCCCGGACCCTATGTCTGCGCAGAATGGGAGATGGGAGGCCTGCCCTGGTGGCTGCTCAAAAAAGAAGACATAGCCCTGCGTTCGCAAGATCCCTATTACCTGGAAAGGGTGGAAATCTTTATGAACGAAGTGGGTCGTCAGCTGGCCGATTTGCAAATTAATCGGGGTGGTAATATCATCATGGTGCAGGTAGAAAACGAATTTGGCTCCTACGGCACCGACAAGCCCTATATAGAAGATATACGCGATATGGTCAGGGGAGCAGGTTTTACCGATGTGCCCTTGTTTCAGTGCGACTGGAATTCCAATTTCAAAAACAATGCCCTGGACGATTTATTGTGGACCATCAATTTTGGTACGGGCGCCAATATAGATAATCAATTTCGCGAGCTGAAACGCCTGCGTCCCAATACCCCGCTGATGTGCAGTGAATTCTGGTCAGGTTGGTTCGACCGTTGGGGTAGCCCGCACGAAACCCGCAGCGCCGAAGCATTGGTCAAAGGCATGCAGGAAATGCTCGAAAAAGATATTTCTTTCAGTCTCTACATGGCTCACGGAGGAACCACTTTTGGTCACTGGACAGGCGCAAATTCTCCTCCTTATGCTTCCTGGTGCAGTTCCTACGATTACGATGCTCCCATCAGTGAATCAGGCCAGGCTACCGAAAAATTCTACGCCGTACGTGAATTGCTGGCTCAGTACAGTGACAAAGCCCTGCCCAAAGTGCCCAAAGCCTTGCCCATGATAGAAATTCCTGAATTTGAACTGGATCAGACGGCTCCCTTATTCCAAAATCTGCCTGCAGCCATCCAATCGGATCAGATCCGTTCTATGGAATTTTTCGATCAGGGTTACGGCAGTATTTTGTACAGAACTACTCTGCCTGCCGGAAAAGCTGGCCGCCAACTTTTAGTGGAAGAAGCACACGACTGGGCTATCGTTTTTGTCGACGGCAGGCGCCTGGGTACTCTCGATCGCCGTAAAGCCGAAAAAGTGCTGGAATTACCGGGCACAGAGCAAGAGGCCGTATTGGACATTCTGGTCGAGAACATGGGCCGGGTCAATTATTCCAAAACCATCCACGACTACAAAGGCATTACCCGCAAAGTTTCTGTAAAGGACGGTCGCAGTCAGCAAGAACTCTCGGGATTCGAAGTATTTCGTATCCCTGTTGAAGAGGCTTTGAGTCCCAGGCTGCAATTTGCTGACCGAACAGAAAACTGCAGTATGCCGGCCTATCATAAAGGTTCTTTCAACCTGGACAAAACCGGGGATGTCTATATTGATATGCAAAACTGGAGCAAGGGTTTGGTCTGGATCAACGGCTACGCCATAGGTCGTTTTTGGGAAATAGGGCCTCAGCAAACTTTGTTTGTGCCGGGTTGTTGGCTCAAAAAAGGCCGGAACGAAATTATAGTGCTCGACATGCAAGGCCCCCGCAAGCCTGTTATTAGTGGAATTACGACTCCTATTCTGGATATGTTGCATTCCGACCAGGAGATTCTGGAACGCAACAAGAATACCAATCCCGACGAGAGCGGTTATTTTTAATGTCCTATGAAGACCAGCCTGATTTCTATACTGAGCTTCCTGCTCGTGCTGCTGTTTAGCTTGCCTGCCAAATCAGCTGACAGCCTTGTTGTCCGCAAACTGGTTTATCAGGTCGATTTACGCGATGATGTAAACAGTTTTACCTGGACGCAGATTCAAAAAGGTTTTGCCCGGGCCGAAGCCGAAAAGGCTGATTTAATTCTCCTTAATATGAACACATATGGAGGAGAAGTTCTCTATGCCGATTCCATACGTACCCGCATTTTGAACACCGAAATCCCCGTCTGTGTGTTTATCGATAACAATGCCGCTTCGGCCGGAGCTCTTATTTCCATAGCCTGCGATAAAATCTTTATGCGTACGGGAGCTACCATTGGAGCCTCAACGGTGGTGGACCAAAGCGGAGAGGTGGCTCCGGACAAATTTCAGTCCTATATGCGCGGCATCATCAGAGCAACAGCTGAATCACAGGGCAAAGATACCCTGATTGTCGAAGGAGATACCACTTACCGCTGGGTGCGTGATCCCAGAATTGCCGAAGCCATGGTAGATCCCGATGTGGAAATCCCCGGCGTTTCAGAAAAAGGCAAAGTGCTCACTTTTACAGCTTCCGAAGCCTTGCAAAATAAATATTGCGATGCCATAGTTCAAAACAAGGAAGAAATTCTGCTTAAACAATACGGATACAGCAATTACGAATTAAAGGTATTCCAACTGTCCGTGAAGGACAAAATTTCCGGCCGTCTAATGGGTACAGCCTTGAGGGCGATACTGATTATGATTATCGTGGCCGGTATCTGGTTTGAGCTTCAAAGCCCGGGCATTGGTTTTCCCAGTATCGCTGCCGGTGTAGCTGCCATATTATATTTTGCACCGCTCTATCTGGACGGCCTGGTGCAGTATTGGGAAATAATCTTGTTTGTGGTCGGGGTGATTTTAATCTTTTTGGAAATCTTTGTGATCCCCGGCTTCGGTATTGCAGGCATTTTAGGTATTCTGGCCGTAGTCCTGGGCTTGAGTTTTGCCCTGGTCGACAACACCAACCTGAGTTTTGATTTCAAAAGCCTTGAAATGATCGACGAGGCATTGGTGTTGGTGGTGTTGAGCATGCTGGTCGCTTTTTTTGTTTCGCTTTGGCTAACTTCAAGAATTGGAGTAGGCAAAGGCATCTTCAGATACATGGCTTTGGAATCGGTTCAGGATAAAGAAGCCGGCTATGTAGGGGTGCCTGCCACAGACAAAAATATTATTGGCAAGACAGGTCTGGCGGCCACCGACCTGAGGCCCTCAGGCAAAATTCGTATAGAGGAGGTTTTGTACGATGCCGTAGCTGAATTCGGTTACATTGAAAAGGGTAAAAATATTAAGGTAATACGAGTAGAAAGCGCTCAATTGCATGTGGAGGAACTGAAATGAGATTTTTAGGATTGATTCCGGCCCGTTATGCTTCGAGCCGTTTTCCCGGCAAGCCTTTGGTGCAAATTAAAAACAAGCCCATGATTCAGTGGGTGTATGAACAGGCTCGTCCCTGGGTGGACGATCTCTTTGTTTGCACGGATGACGAGCGCATATTTTCGGCTGTGGAGGCTTTTGGCGGCAAGGTCATTATGACATCTTCTGCTCACCGCAGCGGCACCGATCGTTGCGCTGAAGCCTCTGCCAAACTGGAAGGTGATTTTGAGGTAGTGATCAACATACAAGGCGATGAACCCTACATCAGGGGCGAACAAATACAGGCTCTGAAAGCCTGTTTCAACAAAGCCGAAACCGAAATTGCCACCCTGGTCAAGCCTTTTAAAACCGAAGATGGTTTGCAAGCCTTGCTGAATCCCAATTCGCCCAAGGTTGTTTTGAATACCCGGGGAGAGGCCTTGTACTTTAGCAGATCGGTCATACCTTATCTTCGTAATTATCCTCAGAGTCAATGGCTCGAAAAAAACGTCTTTTACAAACACCTGGGTATATATGCCTACAAAAGAAATATATTGGCCAAACTGGCTTTGCTCGAAGCTTCTCCCCTGGAGCAAAAAGAATCGCTGGAACAGCTGCGTTGGCTCGAAAACGGCTATAAAATCAGCACAGCTCTGACTCAGGTCGAAAACCAGGCCATTGATACTCCCGAAGATTTGGAGCGATTATTGAAAAATTTAGGATGAACAAACTGGACGACTTCAGTATCCCGCGCATGGAAAAGCAAACTTTTCCAAACGGGATGGATTTTTACTTCAAGAAAACCGATGCCGAAGGCTTACTTCGTCTGGATTTGGTCTTGCCGGCGGGTATCCAATATCAGAGCCGGCCCCTGCTGGCCCTGTTGACAAGTACCATGCTTAAAGAGGGCAGCCGCAACATGACGTCGGCTCAAATTGCAGAGCGTTTCGATTATTACGGTGCTTTTATCTTTTTTTCCTCCGGCCTGGAGAGTGCTTATGTCAATCTTTTTACACCCAAAAAATTCTTCGGCCCGACTCTTAAGTTGCTCAACGAACTTTTGCGTTATCCGGTATTCCCGCAAAAGGAACTGGAAATAAGCCTGGAACGCAATCGCCAGCAACACCTGATAGATCTGCAGAAAGTGCAGGTTCTGGCTACTATGGAAATAAACAAGTGTTTGTTCGGGCCGGAACATCCCTACGCAAAAAAACTACAGGGAGAGGATTTCAAAAGTTTCGATGCTTCGCTGCTTGCCGAATTTCACCGCCGGCATTATTGCGCCGGCCGAAGCCTTGCATTTCTCAGTGGAGAATTGAGCCGGGAAGACTGCAAACTCCTGGAGCAAACTTTGGGTACCGAGCCCTGGGGCTTATATGGGTCTTTAGCCCCGGAGGAGCCGCCCGTAATACCTCTTGAAGCTCAAAAAATTGTAGTGCCCAAAGCCGACAGCCTGCAGGCTGCTTTGCGCTTTTCTATTCCTTTGAATATCAACAAAGACCACGAAGACTTTAAAAAACTGAGATTTGTTGATACCCTGCTGGGCGGCTATTTCGGCAGCAGACTTATGAGCAGCCTGCGCGAAGAAAAAGGCTATACCTACGGCATTTCTTCCATCATTAATGTACACAAAAAAATGTCTCATCTGGACATTCGCTGCCAGACCGATGTGAAATATGCAGAGGCTGTGGTGCAGGGAGTATACGATGAAATAAAAAAACTGCAGGATCAGGAGGTAAGTGCCCGGGAAATGGATCTGGTACGCAATTACCTAAACGGTGACTTTGCACGGCTGATGGACGGACCTTTTTCACTTTCGGAGATTTATGTACACTCTTGTTCGTTGGGCATTGATGTCGGCTTTTACAAAGAGCAGATGGAAATCATTCAGCAAATTGAAGCCCGCGAAGTAATGGAACTGGCACAACGTTACCTGGTTCCGGAAGAATTCTACGAAGTGCGGGCCGGAGGCAATATTAAGGCTGAAGAAACGTTGATTCAATAAGCCTGGGAAAGCTTTACAAAAACAGATATATATGCACAACGAAAGTCCAAAATGCCAGTTACTCCAATTCCCAAAAATCGAAGACGAGCGTGGTAATCTCTCCTTTTTGGAAGCCGGAAAACAACTGCCTTTTGAGCTGGCCAGAGCCTATTGGATTTACGACGTGCCCGGAGGCGAAAAGCACGGCGGGCACGCCTACCACAATCAGGAAGAATGCCTGATTGCCCTGTCCGGGAGTTTTGATGTGCGGGTTCGTTCCGACAGGGGAGAAGAACTTTATTCCCTGAATCGCTCCTACAAAGGCCTATATCTGCCTGCCGGTAACTGGCGTTCTCTGGAAAATTTTTCAACTAATGCCCTGGCGCTGGTGTTGTCATCCGGAGTCTATGATCCGGCTGAATACATTCGGGATTTCGCTGAACTGGAGCAAAGCAGAGTTGACGCAAGATCCGGAAACTTATCTCAGGAAGAGCTCAAACCAGCGGGCTTAAACCCAGCTGCAATGTTTAGTGCCACAACAAAGCAAACGAAGTCAAAGCTGACCACATCGGAACAGGCAAACTTAAAATTGTCTGCATATGATGATCTTCCCGGCAAAAATATTTTTACTGTGCAGGATTGCCGCCTGATGGAATTAGCCACCCATCACGACAGGGAGGGCAATCTGACGGCTGTCAACGGAGAACGGGAACTGCCCTTTGCTTTAAAACGCCTGTATTACGTTTACGACATACCTTACGGCAGCCAGAGAGGTGGTCATGCTCACAAAGAACTGAAACAATGGGTGATAGCCGCCAGCAGTTGTTTTGATGTTTTGC
>JAAZGQ010000320.1 GCA_012511135.1 Bacteroidales bacterium
CACAAAAGCTGCATGCCCGGGGGCCCATGGCTTTAAAAGAAATTACTACTTACAAATATTTAATTACCGGCAACGGACAAATACGTTCAAAATAATGAGACACTACACCAGCATCAGCGACCTGGGCAACCTAAAAGCCGCAGTCAGCGAAGCCCTGCAAATCAAAGCCCGGCCTTTTGCCTGGCAAAACCTGGGCAAAAACAAGAGCTTGTTGATGATCTTTTTCAATTCCAGCCTCAGAACCCGGCTTAGTACGCAAAAAGCAGCCACGAATCTGGGCATGAATGTCATTGTGCTCGATGTAAACCAGGGAGCCTGGAAGCTCGAAACCGAACGCGGTGTCATCATGGACGGAGATAAATCGGAACATTTACTGGAAGCTATTCCGGTAATGGCTTCCTACTGCGATGTAATCGGTGTACGTTCCTTTGCCCGCTTCGAAAGCAAGGCCGACGATTATTCCGAAAAGATACTGAGCCAGTTTATACAGTATTCCGGCAAACCGGTTTTCAGCATGGAAGCTGCTACCCGCCACCCTTTGCAGAGCTTTGCCGACCTTATCACCATCGAAGAATTCAAAGAAACAGCACGGCCCAAAGTAGTCCTGACCTGGGCTCCTCATCCCAAAGCCCTGCCTCAGGCCGTACCCAACAGTTTTGCCGAAACCATGAATCTCTGCAATTATGAATTCGTCATTACGCATCCCAAGGGCTACGAGCTGGCCCCGGAATTTTCGGGAAAAGCCAGAATAGAATACGATCAAAACAGAGCCCTCGAGGGGGCAGACTTTGTATATGCCAAGAACTGGGCTGCCTTTGCCGATCCGAATTACGGTAAGATTCTGAGCCAGGATCGTTCCTGGACTATTGACAGCAAAAAGATGTCTCTGACCAACAACGCTCACTTTATGCATTGCCTGCCGGTAAGACGCAACATGATTGTCAGTGATGATGTAATCGAAGGACCCCGTTCTTTGGTGATTCCTGAAGCTGCCAACAGGGAATTTTCGGCTCAGACGGTATTGAAACGCATACTTGAAGGCCTGACTTGAATCCGGATTGGGCCTGATTCTACTCCGGGTGCTGACGGAGTTTACACGGGTCCGAACTTAACTCTCAGGCTTAAAGAAATGAAACGGCTGCTTTATTAATTCCGTCGAAAAGAGTACCTTTGCGGCTCAATTAAATCGAAATGGATACAGTTTTAAGCGGAATACGCTCTACAGGTCATCTGCACCTGGGCAACTATTTTGGTGCCCTGCGCAATTTTGTCAGAATGCAACACGAAAATCGTTGCTTCTTTTTTATCGCTGATTACCACTCTCTTACTACCCACCCGGATCCCAAATCCCTACACGCTAACGTAAAAGATATCTTTTGTGAATACCTGGCTGCCGGGATTGATCCTGAAGTCGCCACTATTTACGTACAAAGCGATGTCCCCGAAACCCTGGAGCTCTATCTTTTGCTCAACATGCACGCCTACATGGGCGAGTTGGCCAAAACCACTTCTTTCAAGGAGAAAGCCCGGAAACAACCCGAAAACGTAAACGCCGGCCTGCTTACTTACCCCACTCTTATGGCCGCCGATATACTGCAGCACAACGCCGATAAGGTGCCCGTAGGCAAAGATCAGGAACAACACCTGGAACTCACCCGGCGATTTGCCCGGCGATTCAACAATTTGTACCAGGTCAATTTCTTCACTGAACCTAAACCCTACAATTTCGATGAGGAACTCATAAAAATACCCGGCCTGGACGGCAGCGGCAAGATGGGCAAATCCGAAGGCAACTGCATTTTTTTGTGCGAAGAACCCAAACTTATTCAAAAAAAGGTGATGAAAGCCCTTACCGATGCGGGGCCCACCGAAGCTCATTCGGTCAAACCTGAATCGATTGAGAATCTCTTCGTGCTTCTAAAAAGCGTTTCCAGCCCCGACACAGTGGCCTATTTCGAAGAACAATGGGACAACTGCAGCATTAGATACGGCGACCTCAAAAAACAACTGGCTGCAGACATCATTGCCTTTACTACCCCCATACGTGAACGTTACCTGGATATTTGCAACAACGAAGATTATTTGCGTAAGCTGGCTGCAAATGGAGCCGAAAAGGCGCGTGCCAGTGCTGCGGCTACACTGCGCGAAGTGCGGCACATTATGGGTATCCGGCCTTTTTAATTTCGAATGAATCAACAAAGCAAAGGTTTTTTACAGGAATCAGCATTTATGGCTATAATAGCCTGTTTGCTGTGGTCTACCGCATTTACCGGAGTAAAAATCGGACTGAATTATATGAGCCCTCTCCTGTTTGCAGGAGTGCGGTTTTCTATATCCGGTGTTCTGATTCTGCTGTACTACGGCAAGTTTAAGGCTTATTTTAAGGCAGTTAAAACACACTTCTGGTACATCTTGCTAATAGCTCTGCTGCAAACCGTCGTCATGTACGGCTTGTTTTATACTGCCATGAATATGGTCCCGGGCTCAATGGGCGCAATGATCAACGGCTCCGGCCCTTTGTTTGCGGCCATTGTTGCACATCTGTTCATTAAGGACGACAAAATAACGCTGCGTAGCGGCGGCAGTATTATACTGGGAATTATAGGTATCGTAATCATCAACATAGGAAGGCATACCAATGGCAATGCCGGCGGGCTGGAAATGATCGGTGTTTTGCTCTTGATTGCAAATAATCTCGTGAGCGGACTTTACAACGTTATTGTCAAGAAAAGCAAGCGGGATATTTCAATGCTGGTATTGAGTTCTGCTTCGCTTTTAATTGGAGGGATTCTGTTGATTCTGATATCCATTCCCTTTGAAACCATGCCGGCAAGCCTGAATTTTCCGGCTGAATTTTGGCTGTCTCTGAGCTGGCTGAGTTTTTTATCTGCAGCCGCTTTTGCCTTGTGGTTTACTTTGCTGAAACGCCCTGGAGTAAAAATATCTTACCTGAACAGCTGGAAATTTGTCATTCCTGTGTTTGGAGCAATACTTAGCTGGTTGCTATTACCCGGAGAATCGCCCGATGTTTACGCCATTACAGGTGTGGTAATAATAGGGGCTTCATTGCTCTGGATGAACAACGAAGCTCTAAAACACATGTTTGGCAAATGGCGTGCAAAATTTTAGGCCCTGAGGGCTATTAGTCGTACTGCCTTCTTTTTCCTTTTCCCTGGCCTCCGCCGGCTTTGCGCCTCAGGCCCATACCCTGACCCATTTTTGCATCCCCCTGGTCAGACTGTCCTTTGCCGCATCTGCCGAGGCCTCTGCCTGTGCCGGCCCCTTTGCCTTCGGGACCTGTTCCGTTCATTCTTGGCATAATTCTTTATTTAGTGTTATTGCTTTCCAAATCTTTAATACGTTGCTCGATTTGTTCCTGACGGCTTCTCAGGTATTCCGATTCCGATTTCAAATCGTTCAATTCATCTTTTTTGGTTCTCTGTACCCGGCTTTCGGGATAATCAAACCAAGCTTCACGCTCCCAGCCGTAACCAGCTCCGTATCCAGCTCTGTTTCTGCGGCCAAAACCTCCACCAAAACCCCAGCCTCTTCCGCGGCCCATGCCGCCTCCAAAACCTTTAGTAAAGCCCGGGCTATCGTATCCGGCACAAAAACCTAATGCTCTTCCGGTCATGGGACCTTGTCCCCTTGGACCTGTTTTATCACCTCTTGGCATAATTGTAAATTTTTAAAAATGACACTTATTGTTTTTTCAAATACAAATATGCATCATATTATGAACATATGTTCATTTACCCTCCAAGATTTAATATTATTTAAGACCGCTGTTTGTTTCCCGCAAAAGAAGAACTTATTATAGTCCCAAAAAGAGCAATAACATTCCGATCACAAGACCAATCAGAATATTTATGCCCTTGATCAGGAAAAAGTCTTTACGGCTTTCGGCCAACATAGGCAGCATGCCGTGACCATCCTGTACTATGGAGCTGGCCAGAAGAATACTAAAGGGTATTAGTTGTTGAGAAAACAATGTGACAAAGACCAAATGCGGCCCTGATTCAGGAATTATGCCGATAAGTACGGCTGCCAACAAAATCCAGTAAGGATTGTTTTCGACCAAAGCCCCCAAAAGCTGCTCTGTTTGTACAAAATGAAGAAGGACAAATGCACCCCAGGACCAGAGCATGATACGCAGGAAGTGCTTTTTTATGATATGATTGTACAAATGTTCTTTTAGAAAATGTTCCGGAACAGTCAAAAAAACAAAGAGAAGAAACAAGCCGCCGGCCAGCAGAGTGATTTTTTCCCAACCCCAGCCCTCGTGGCCGATGACACCTAAAACAAGAAGCAGCGAAAAAACAGTAGTTGCGAAAAGCAAGAGGCTGCGTTCGAAAGTAATTCTTTTGAGTTGTGGCAGGATAATACGCTTCTCAAAGCATTTGCAATAATTTTTTTGATGAATAACAAAACCATACTGAGGGCCCAATACTTCTTTTTTCTTCTTGCTCAATAAATGGATGATCCCACCGGCCAGGATAGCTACAACAAAAAGTATTCCGTTAATCAGTAAAGCTTTGCCCGGAAAAAGAGCAAACATCACAAAAGCTTCGTCCCCACTGGTAGCGATCATGGCAGCCACAACGGCAGCCAGTCTTATCATTCTGTGGGTGTACAAAGAAACAACGGCAAAACTTCCCATACATCCGGGAACAATTCCCAATAAGGCAGCCATCAGGATCTGCATCAGAGGGGAATGTCTGAGTTTTTCGGCCCAACGGTTTTTGTTTTGAACATTGATGTATTCAACCACCACCATCATTAGCATGACAAAACCCGTAATCATGAGCGCATGTCTGAGCGTTTCAAGCAAAAGTTCCTGCATCTTTCTCTTTTATTTCATTTGTCGTCAAATTTAGCCAAAATTCGGCTGGCTGACTTGCTTAA
>JAAZGQ010000321.1 GCA_012511135.1 Bacteroidales bacterium
CATGTCCAGATCGGCATCAAAACGAAAGGAGAAACCCCTGCCGGCCTGGTCGAAATGATGAAATGAAACACCCAGATCAGCCAAAAGCCCGTCAATCTGTTCCACTCCGTAATAACGCATATAATTGGATATAAAGCGAAAATTGCCGTGAACAAACTGTAAACGTTTATCTTCCGGCAAATTTTTCAATACATCTTCATCCTGATCAAAAGCATACAGCCGACCTCTTTGCATTTGCGCTAATATGGCGCGTGAATGACCTCCTCCTCCAAAAGTAGCATCCACATAAATGCCCCCGGGTTTCAGAGCCAGGCCATCTATGCTCTCCCTCAACAAGGCCGGTATGTGGTATTGTGTTTCCATGACTTATTTATTCCGGGGTTTTGGTCATTAATTCCTGTAGTCTTGATTTGAAAAGCTCCGGATCTAACCTGGGCTGTTCAAGAGCTTCTTTTGCCCATATTTCCATGGTATTGTCCACACCTAAAAAGCGCAGGGCTTTTTCAATGCCTGTTTTTAGCAACAGGCGTTTAGGAATAAGTATCCGACCGTTAATATCCATTTCTACGGCCTCCGCTTCCAGCATAAACTGCCGGTAAAGCTCCTGTTCCTCGGGATTCCATTTATTGAGCCTGGCACGTAACTCACTCAATTCTTCTTCCCATACCGGAGCAGGATACACCACTATACAATCCTGGTAAACATCTTTGCGCAAATACAAAAGCCTGTTTTGAGAGCCTTCTTCTGCCTGAGCATAAATGCCATTATCCAGCAACTTGCGAAAAACGGCAGGAACAAATACTCTGTTTTTGGCATCCAGTTTGGCTTCGATGTTTCCTAAAAATCGCATTATTCTGTTATTTCATTGCCCATACGTGGATATTTTAGCCCACAAAAGCAAAAATTCAAGACAAAAATAAACATTTTCCCCCACTTTGCTACATTTTAACCCACTTTTTTCAAATAAAAGGAGAAAAATAGTTTTCAACAAGTTGTCAACATCTTATATAATTGATATACAGTATTTTATAATCTATTCGGGTTTAAGCTTACAGGAGATTCTTTTCAATCCCGGGAGCCTTGATAAAAAAAATGCTAACAAATGACAGAATCAAGGCAATCCTAAAAAAAACAATTAACTTTGCGGCTTTAAATGAAAGAGGAAATTAATACAACTGATTCTCAGGATAAGAACACGAATTCAACTACTTACGTTGATGTCAGAGAAGTGTTACGAAGCAAGGCCCCCAAGGCAAAAGTGCCGGGTTTTGTGGTTCGCTATCTGGAACATATTGTTCACCAAAAAGAAATCAACGAATTTTTGGCTCACAAAGGTCATTTATACGGTATAGATTTTGTCAAGGCTGTCATTGAATATTTTGATTTACAAATCACTACCGATGGGCTGGAAGATCTGCCCGACGGACGATACACCTTTGCCGGCAATCACCCCCTGGGAGCTATAGACGGTTTAAGTACCGGTCTGGCTGTATACAATAAATTTCCTCAGCGCGGTATCAAATTTTTATCCAACGACATTCTGACCGGCTTAATTAACCTTAGGCCTGTTTTTGTTCCAGTCAACAAAGTCGGCAACAAATCTCAAAAACGCAGCTTGCCCGAACGGCTCAACGAAGCTTATGCCTCGGAAGAACAAATGGTTATTTTCCCGGCCGGCCTCTGTGCACGTCGCATCAAAGGAGAAATCTGTGAATTACCCTGGGCTAAGTCTTTTATTCAAAAAAGCGTTGAGTTTAAGCGTGATGTCGTTCCGGTGTGGTTCGAAGGCAAAAACTCCAACTTCTTCTACAACCTGGCAAATATCAGAACCACTCTGGGTATCAAGACGAACATCGAAATGCTTTATTTGGCAGACGAATTGTTCAAACAAAAAAGCAAAGTTTTTCACATAGTATACGGGAAACCCATTCCATGGCAATATTTCGATACCAGCAAAACTCAGCAGGAATGGGCAGCCTGGGTTAGAGAGCAAGCTGTTGCCTTAAGTCAAAAATAAAGAGAACTCAAGCATAATTTATTATGGAAAAAATTATCGATCCGGTAGCTAAAGAACTCATTGTAAAGGAACTCAAAGATGAATTTCTCCTCAGGCATACCAACAAAGCTGATAATCTGCTATATATAATTACTGCGCAGCAGGCTCCCAACACTATGCGCGAAATCGGCAGGCTGCGCGAAGAAGCCTTTCGTCTTGCCGGCGGAGGCAGTGGTATGGAAGTGGACATAGACGAAGCTGACACCATGGAAAACGGTTATAAACAGCTGATTGTCTGGAATCCTGAAAACCAGGAAATCATGGGGGGCTATCGCTTTATTTTGGGTAAGGATGTTAAGTTCGACGAGCAGAGACAGCCCATTCTTTCTTCAGCCCATTTTTTTCATTTCTCCGAACTTTTCATTCAAAAATATTTACCGCAAACCATAGAATTGGGACGCTCCTTTGTCACCGTAGGTTATCAGTCCTCAGTAGCAGGAGCCAAAGCCCTGTTTATTCTGGATAATCTATGGGACGGACTGGGAGCGCTCAGCATTGCTTATCCCGGAACCAAATATTTCTTTGGCAAAGTGACTATGTACAAAGACTTGGGCGAAGATAGCCGCAACCTGATTCTGTATTTTCTGCACAGACAGTTTCCCGATCCCGAACGTTTGGTTTACCCCAAAACCAGCTTTGACACCAACATGGACTGCGGAAAAATGAATTTAATTTTCAACGGGGGCAATTTCAGGGATAATTATAAAATCCTCAACAAGCGCGTACAGGAGCTCAGCAAAAGAATACCGCCCCTGGTCAGTTCATATATAAAATTATCTCCTTCCATCCGTATTTTGGGAACCGTCATCAACACTGAATTCAACGATGTCGAAGAAACTGGCATCCTGGTGGACATAGATGAAATCTTCGAAGAAAAAAGAGCACGACATATTATGTC
>JAAZGQ010000322.1 GCA_012511135.1 Bacteroidales bacterium
TTGATTCCAAAGAACCCGACTGGACTCAGTTTGCTGACTTCCTCAAAGGCGAAGTCCGTTATTCTTCTGTTATGAAGCAATATCCCGACGAAGCTGCGGACTTGTTTAAAGCGGCTCAGGAAAATGCGCTGTGGCGTTACAATAGTTATAAACGTATGGCCGGTCTCAGCTGGGAATAAATCCAATGCTCTGAAGTATTGATTGCTCAGATTTAAAAAAGAAGGCTCCGTTTTGCGGGGCCTTCTTTTTTAAATGCCATTGACGGGTTGAGGTTTGTTGTAAGATAATGCCGGAAGTACAGCTTGCCAGGCTGCCTGTTTTATTTCATCATTTCAATGCATACCTGATTTTTGGGATCGATGCTGCCCTGCTCAAAATCGGAGAGATTCTTTAGGGTAGTAGCAGCAATCTGAGTTAGGGCATTGTCGGTAAAATAAGCCTGATGTGCCGTAACCAGCACATTGGGAAAAGTCATCAGCCTCGAAATCTTATCGTCGAGTATGACCATTTCAGAGAGATCTTTGAAAAAGAGGTTTTCTTCCTGGGCGTAAACATCCACACCCAAATACCCTATGCGGCCTTCTTTGAGTGCTTGTATGGCGGCATCGGTGTCGATGAGTTTGCCACGGCTCGTATTGATGATCATTACCCCTTTTTTCATCATATTCAAAGAATTATTGTTGATGATATGTTTGGTTTCGGGGGTAAGAGGACAGTGCAGCGAAATAATTTCAGACTGCTTAAATACGTCCTCCAGGGGGAGGTATTTCACTTTTAGATCTTGCAGTTCCGGGTTGGGAAATTTATCAAAGGCAATCACTTCACAGCCTAAACCCAGCATGATTTTTGCGAAGATACAGCCTATTTTGCCGGTACCAATTACTCCTATAGTTTTGCCATTGAGGTCAAAACCCGTGAGGCGTTCAATGGAAAAGTTGCCTTCGCGCACCCGGTTGTAGGCCTTGTGGGTTTTGCGGTTCAGGGTCATGATAAGCGCAAGGGCATGCTCGGCCACGGCATTGGGAGAATAAGCCGGTACCCGGAGTACTGGCATGTTTTGCTCACAGGCGGCTTCGATATCAACGTTGTTGAAGCCGGCACAGCGCAAAACTATAAGTTTGATTCCCAGCTTTTTGAGTTTCTCGATCAGCTCTTTGTCTATCTTGTCGTTTACGAACACGCAGACAGCATCAAAATTTTCGGCCAGGCGGACAGTTTCGGCTTTGAGGCTGGCCTCAAAATAGACAAGTTCGTGTTTGCGGTCCTGGTTCAGCTTGTCCAGGTATTCCCTGTCGTAAGATTTAGTGCTGAAGACGGCTACTTTCATATTTTTTATTGTTAAGTTATTGCTTTATCATGGTCAATACCATTTTGAAGGCCTCTACCGCTTTGATCGCATGAGGCAGGTTGGCCGGCATAATAATACACTGGCCGGCTTCGAGGATATGGGATTTACCTCCCAGGATGACATCGGCTTTACCTTCGACAATGTGTACCAGTGCATCAAAAGGAGCTGTGTGTTCACTCAGGCCTTCGTCCTTGTCAAAGGCGAAAAGACTGATGTTTCCGGTGTTTTTTTTGAGTATTTGTTTGCTGACAACGGCCCGGGGAGCATAATCTATGCTGTTTGAATAAGTAAAGGCCAGTCCTTTTTCGAATTCGTTTCCTGACATAATGCTAGAATTTTAAAGATGAAAAATGAAGTCAAATATACACAATCCCCGGGAATTATTAAGAGCTCTTGCATTACTTATCTTCAGACTCTGTTCGGGTAAAGGGTACAAAACGTACTGCCAGTTTCCGCTTGTAGCTGAACCTGCCCGTTTTTTTTTCGATCAGCACCAGGTATTGCGTATTTCCTGCGGCTCCCAATGGTATAATCATACGGCCGTTTTCGGCAAGTTGATCAAGCAAATCCGGAGGTGTGTCCTGGATGGCTGCCGTTACAACTATTGCATCGAAAGGAGCCATTTCCTTCCAGCCTTTGTAGCCGTCTGCTATTTTAAAGTGAATGTTTTTATATCCCAGCCTTTCTAGGGTGCTTTTGGCTTTTATGCCCAGATTATGAATAATTTCGATGGTAAAAACCTCCCTGGCAAGTTCTGCCAAAATGGCTGTCTGGTAGCCCGATCCGGTACCTATTTCAAGAACCTTTCTGCAATCTCCCGCTTTTACAGTGGACGTCATGTAGGCTACAATATAGGGTTGCGAAATGCTTTGACCCTGGCCGATGGGCAGGGCAGAGTCACTGTAGGCAATGGCTTGCAGCTTTTCCGGTACAAAGTGTTTTCTGTCGACAGCTTTCATTGCCTTGAGTGTATTTTGATCATTTATCTCCCTTAAAAAGAGCTCCTTCATATGTCTTAAAGAATTTAAAAACAATCAAAATTAAAAAATTAAAAGACAAAAACTCAGAAATACACTATATTTGCGTTTTTGCTGTAATTATTTTTTTGTTTCTTCAGATGATAAGCAATCCCTATAGTATCACTTATATTGCCTCGGCTCTTTTCTCTTTGGGCCTGATGAGCTATGTTTTTATCAGAAGAAAAGAGGGAATGAGCAGTTATATATATCTGTTATTGACCTGTACTACTATATGGTCGTTGTTTTATGGCCTGGAATTAGGTTCGGCAGCAAGGGCTGACATTAAGTTCTATTTGCAGATGGAATACATTGGCATCAGTTTGTTGCCTGTGTTTTACCTGTTTTATATTCTTAATTATACCGGAATCGAAAAATACCTGAATAAATCGGTTTATCCCTTCTTTTTTGTGATACCACTTGTCACTATTGCCATGGTGATCAGCAACGATGCCCATTACTTGTTTTATGCAGAGTCTACGTTTAAAACTTTAGGTCGATATTATTACCATGCATTTGTTCCCGGGCCCTTTTATTACATTCATGTAGTTTATTCCTATACGCTTATAGCTGCTGGTATTGTTATGTTGCTAAAGACTTATAAGGGGCAGATCAAAAGACAACGCAGCAATATCTTGATTTTATTATCCGGCACTGTAGTGCCTTTTTTTACCAGTATTGCCTACATACTAAATTTCCGGCCTGAAGGATTTATCGATCTGACACCCCTGGGTTTTCTTCTTATGTCAGCTATATTGGCTTATGGTGCTGTCAACAATAAATTATTCGAGATGACTCCCATCGTGCTGAATTATTTATATGAAATTATACCGGACGCCATTTTTATACTGGATCGCCACTCAAATATTATCAATACCAATCCCAGTGCACTAAAATTATTGAAGTCGGGGATCCTGGATGAATGCCTCAAAGACGAAAATTGTTTGCATTATGAAGAATTGCCCGATGTTGAAGAAACGCATAACAAGGAAGTAAAGGTAAGCGACAAGTATTTTTATATTACCAAAAAGGCCGTTACCGAAGGGAAAAATAAGCAAATCGGTCTGATGCTGATAGTCAAGGATGTTACTGAGATCAAAAATCTGGAGCATATGCAGGAACTCCTGATGTCCATTGCCCTGAATTTTATCAACACCCCCCTGGACGATTACGAAAAGACGGTTTATGTTTCTCTGGAAAGAATGGGGCGTTATGTGAACGCTGAAAGGGTATACGTGGTCAGTTACAATTACGATAAGGGCATGATTAATCTTACCCATGAATGGTGCAGACAGGGGGTCAGATCAATTTTTGAGGAAGTGCAGAATATTAATCTGGATGCGATCAAAGATTTGGTTGAGATGCATCAGAAAAGGGAAAGTTTCTTTATCGAAGATATGAAGGTTTTGTTCGAAGGAAGCCCGCTGTACGAATCTCTTAAATTTGACAAAGAAAAAAGTTTTTTGGCCATTCCTATGCTCGAGGGTTCCAGGCTTATAGGCTTTTTGGGCTTCGATTGGTTGTACAAAAATCATAAGTACAGTCTCAAAGAGCAACAATTATTGCAATTGTTTGCAGAGATCCTGGTAAATCTGATCAGCCGCAAAAAAGTAAACTATATTATCAAACAACAGGCAGAAGTTGAAAGGATTACTGCCGAAGTGTCCTCCGATTTTGTCCGTGCCAATGCGCAGAATATTCAGGAGGTTATTACCAAAACTCTCGAAAAACTGGGCCGTTTTTTGCAGGTAGATAGTGCTTTTATGCTTGAATTCGACAAGGACGAATCTCAAATCAGAGAATGGAGTCTTGTTCCCGGAAATAAACCAAAATTCATTGAGCTTGAAAAACACACTTGGCTAAGAGGGCAAATCAGTAAAGGGGTGCTCAGTATCAATAAAATTGAAGAATTGCCCCATGAAGCCGAAGCCGAAAGAAATGACTTCATGGCCCTGGGTATAAAATCGATGATTTCCATAGCCATCAAAAAAAACAATCAGATAGTCGGAGTACTGGGTTTTCAAGTGTTTAGCCAATATCGCATTTGGAGCGATGAGGATGCCAATTTGCTAAAAATATTCAGCAATATAATAGGCGAAGCCATTTTTAAGGTTGAACGTGAAAAAGAACTCATACAAGCCAAAAATATTGCGGTTGCAGCCAACAAGGCCAAATCGGAATTCCTTTCCAACACCAGCCACGAGATACGTACTCCTCTGAACGGCATGATTGGATTCACTGAATTGTTGCGCAATACCAAGCTGAACAAGGTGCAGCTGGAATACGTCGAAAACGCCATAATGTCAGCCAACACTTTGATGGCAGTAATCAACGATATTCTTGATTTTTCTAAAATTGAATCGGGCAAACTGGAGCTGGATATCGTTCATACCAATATTGTTCAGTTGGTCGAAAAATCCTCGGACATAGTGAAAATTATGGCCAGTCAAAAGGGCCTGGAGCTTTTACTCAACATTCAACCCGACACACCCAGCTATGCTTACGTCGATCCAATTCGCCTCAAACAGATCATGGTGAATTTGTTGAGCAATGCTGTGAAATTTACTTCCAGGGGCGAAGTGGAAATCTGTCTTAAGTTTAAGGCCTTAGATGAATCTCTGGGACAGTTTACTATTGCTGTACGAGATACCGGTATCGGTATCAGGGACGAAGACAAGAGCAAGCTCTTCAAAGCCTTTTCGCAGGCAGATTCTTCCATTACCCGCAGATACGGAGGTACCGGCCTGGGACTGATTATATCCAATTCGCTGGCCGAAAAAATGGGCAGTAAAATAAATTTCACCAGCCAATACGGCAAAGGTTCCGTTTTTTCAATGACTTTTGAATGCCGATACGAACGCAAGAGAACAGAAGACAGTACCGGCACTTTCCCGATAAAACGGGTATTGATTGTTGACGATAATGCAAACAATCGAAAAATACTGGAACATAATTTTATGTATTGGGGGCTGGATTTCAGTAGTGTGGAAAGTGCAGAAGCAGGTCTGGCATTGCTCGAAAAAGATCCGGACTATGATGTGGTGCTGATCGATTATAATATGCCGGACATGGACGGATTAACAGCCGTAGAAAAAATCAGGGAGAAAAAACTCCTGAATTCCCAAAAGCAAGCTGTAATTTTATTGCATAGTTCTTCCGAAGATCAGCTCATTAACGAAGCAGCCCGGAAGTTGCAAATCCGGCAAACGATGACTAAACCGCTAAAGGCCAGCGACCTCCTCTTTTATTTAAGAAATATGTCTTTGAATAATCCGTCGGTAGACGTTTTAAAAGTTCCCGAGAGCTCAGTAATCCGGGAAAAACCGGCTGATTTTTCAAAACAATTTTGTATTCTGGTGGCCGAAGATGTCAAAATGAACATGATGTTGGTAGTTCAGCTTATAAGAAAGCGCTTCCCCAATGCCAGGATACTGGAAGCTTCCAATGGAAAAGAAGTGCTTGCTTTACTCGAAAACAATCTCCCCGACCTGATCCTAATGGACGTGCAAATGCCCGTAATGGACGGCCTGGATGCCTGTCGCTACATTCGCACCCACGATAATCCAAAAATAAGGAGTCTGCCTGTCATTGCTCTTACGGCAGGAGTATCCAGATCAGAACAAGACTTGTGCAAAATGGCTGGAATGAGTGATTTTATTTCTAAACCTATCGATAAAAAAGTATTGTATCAGACCATGCTGAAACATGCAGCTTCAGCCATTGGGGAGCAGTTGAACGAAGCCGAAGACAA
>JAAZGQ010000323.1 GCA_012511135.1 Bacteroidales bacterium
TTATAATAATTGTTGACCATGTTTACAAAATGCTTACGCCCTCCTGAATCCATGTCACCACCATAACAGGAATTGGCTTTGCCCCAGTTGTAATTAAGGTTGTTAACATAATCAATCAGCACTTTGGTATCGTTGCTGCGGGCTCCGTTGAAACGTGGACTGCGACTGTAATTGTGCGCTAAAAGATTGTGATGGTAAGTGGCTGTTTGGCCTCCCCATTGAGCACCGTAACCCCGATTGCCTTTATCGTGTCCTGAATTGTATAAACCCTCGTGTATCAGACACCACTGAACTGTTGTGTAGGTATTGTCGTAAATGGTCATGTTTTCTTCTCCCGACCAGCCAAAAGTGCAGTGATCCAGAATCCAGTTGCTGCCATTTTCGATACCGATGGAACCTCCTTCGATAAAAGCAGTACTGTCTGTACCTTCAAATTCTTTGATGCCAACCCGAAAGCGCAAATGTCTAATAATCAAGTTCCAGGAACCCCCAAAATTGCATTTGGCCCCACGTATACATATGCCGTCTCCGGGGGCTGTTTGTCCCGCAATTGTTGTGCCGGCTGTTCGTTTAGCTCTCAGCTCCGTGACCAGGTTAATCACACCGGAAGTCCTGAAAACAATCGTCAGGGGCTCGTTGGGATATTGTTTGAGCGCCCAGCGAAAACTACCGGGAATACTGCCTTCGGCATCATCCAGCAAATTGGTGACGGCTACAACCTTGCCTCCTCTGCCTCCACTTGCATACATTCCATAGCCTTCGGCAGTGGGAAAAGCCGGAGGCCCGGCCGCGAACAAGGGTAAGCTCAGAAAAAAACCAAGCAGGACAAACAACTTTAAAAAGACAGGATTCAGGACATTTTTAAGACTCAGGACATTTTTCATAATTCTCATTATTAGGAGTGGCCGGCACATCTGCTTTCGGCTCTGGGAGTACGGAGCAGGCCTTTTTGGTAAAACCGGCCAAAACTTACATTGTTAAGGGCTATAAAATTTGACTTGCAAAGAAAATAAAAAAAGCTGTCCTGCCCAAAGCCGAACAGTATTTAACGAACGCCTGTGCTCAGGGATCCCCAACTTCCGGACAAACGCAGCAAATATACATTCTGGGGTAAGAAATCCAAAGAATATTGCATTACGACAAGTTCTTCGATTCCATTGTTTAACACAGTCCCGGCTTCAATTTCGTCCGAAAAAACCAGAAGACCTTGCATATTAAATACTTCCAGCCTGCTTCCCTGAGGAGCCTGCACATACAATTGCCGGTTAGAACTCAGGTATTGCATACTGGCTTTGTCGGTACCCAGATCCGGTATTTCGGTATGTAAATCTTCTATACCTGAAATTTCGGTTGAGACTTCGCCCAACCAACCCAATTGTTCTTGTACTGCAGTGTAGATGCGGACAAAATGAATTTCGTCCAGATAAACCGGCTGGCCTTGTTCATCTACTGCCCAATCTATATCAAAATCAGCCCCGGGATGATTGTTGGGCCAATTGTCGGCATAACCCCAGGCATAGGGAGGAGAAATCCAGGAACTACCTCCTCCGCTTGCTTTTGAAGCCAGCCTACTACCGGCAAAAGTCATACTGTCTGCTTCGACCCACAAGGGATAATACGAAGCCTGTGAATGATAGGCATCATTCCTGCGCACATAGCCGCTGTCACCCAAATTGTCTTTCCATAATACATCTCCATCCGGTGGTGAAGGCCGGTAATATGTACAAACATAATTGATAATGGTAGAATCAGAATAATAATCAGAACCTGCCAATTCATACCAGGGGTCATCGGGCAAACCGTTGCCGTTCAAATCTTTGCTTACTTCAACTATCCCGGGTTCTGCGCTATTGTTGTGTGCGTTGCCGTAGACTTTTAAATCGACCGTGTCCGCTTTGTTTTGGACTGCATGGTCAAAACCAAGTACAATGTAGCCACCCCAACTGCCCAAACAGACAATACCACTTTCTTTGCGCCCAAGCAACACCGCCCTCAGCTTGTTCAGGATTTCTTCGTAGCTTTCTCCGCTTGCGTAGGCGGGATAGGCCTCATTGATGAATTGGCCGGGTGCAGGGCAATATTCAAAAACCCTGGAGACAAATGGCGACTGAGCCTGCATGCAGAAAGAGCCGCAAAAAACGGTAACAGTCAGGAATGACTTGAGGAATGTTTTTAGATCTAACATCTTAACGCAAAAAACCCTACAACAACGCAGTTCGATGCAAGCATCAAACAAACAAAAGGGCAAGGTGATATACAACAAAGGCTGTACACCAAGCCAGTAATATGGTATACGACATGGCAAACAAGGCCCATTTCCAACTGCCTGTTTCGGAACGAATGGCTGCCAGCGTAGCCACACAGGGGAAATAAATGAGCACGAAAACCATCAGACTAAGGGCCACTGCAGCATTAAATACCAAGCTGCCATCCGCATATTTTTCAGATTGCAGACGCTCTGACAAGCTTGTTACTTCTTCGTCGGGATTGCCGGCATACAAGACCCCCATAGTGCTTATTATGATTTCTTTGGCGGCTACCCCTGTAAGCAGTGAAACACTTATTTTCCAATCAAATCCCAAAGGCCTGAGCACAGGCTCCATAAAAAGCCCTATGCGGCCAATGTATGATTTTTTCTGTTGTTCCATTCTTTGCAATTCCTGGCTGCTCAATCCTGCCCACTGGATATTTTCTCCGCCAGTTTCACTGCCATTGTCCTGCTGAATTTGCTCCCGGCTTATCGGCTGCTCAGTATCTGTTGCTTTGGGACGAGGAAAATAACCTAAAAACCAAATCAAAATGGAAGCCACCAAAATGACTGTTCCCATTTTTTTCAGATATTGATGGGCTTTTTCCCACATATGTATTAAGGTGGCCTTGAAACCGGGCAAACGATAGGGAGGCAATTCCATGGCAAAAGGCATATCTTCTTTCACAAAAAAGGCCTTCTTAAACAGCTTAGCCATTATAATTGCCAACACAATACCTAAGATGTACAGGCCAAAGAGCAACAGACCGGCATAATTAGGGAAAAAGACTCCGGCAAAAAGCAAATACACCGGCAAACGGGCACTGCAGGACATCAGGGGAATTACCAGAATAGTAATCATCCTGCTGTTGCGGTTTTCTATGGAACGGGTGGCCATGATGGCCGGCACACTGCAACCGAAACCCATGATCAGCGGAATAAAAGATCGACCGTGTAAGCCGATTTTATGCATTAATTTATCCATTATAAAGACCGCCCTGGCCATATAGCCTGAATCTTCCATGAAGGAAATAAAAAAGTACAAAATCAGAATATTGGGCAAAAACACGATAACACCCCCCACACCACCAATAACTCCATCGATAAGTAAATCTTTCAAAGGCCCCGGATTCATCCATTCGCCAATGGCTGTACCCAGCCAGCCCACTCCGGCTTCTATCCATTCCATCGGGTAATTACCCAAAGCGAAAGTGCCCTGAAACATCAGAAACAAAAAAATCAGAAAAATGGGATAACCCCAATAACGATGGGTGAATATCGCATCCAGGCCATGGGTTCTGGGTAATTGTTGTTTTTTTCCGGCGGGACTCATTACTTCTTTGAGTGCTCCGTGTATCACGGCATATTTTGCGTTGGTAATGGACGATTCTGCATCTTCTTCAAGAAATTGTTGGATTTTTTTGTACGATAAAGCTCTCAGTTCAAAAACATCAACGGCATTAGGCAATTTTCTGACCAACTCTTCTATCAGAGCATCGCCTTCTAAAAGCTTTATGGATAAAAAACGTATAGAATATCGATTACGTAAATCTTCGTTCAATGCAAGGGCTGCCTTGATTTTTTCTATGCTTTTTTCAATAACCGTACCATGGTAAATATGCACATGACGCACCACTTCTCCTATGCGGTATTCGTGTTCATGCCTGTGTTCGCGATGTTGATTCCTGTTATGAAACCAGCCGTGCAGATGACGATGACGATGCCTGCGCCCTCTGAATCCTTGTCCGAGAATTTTGTAGCGCTCATCTTCCTCTAACTCTTCGAGCGTGTCGTGCGATAACTCATGTTTGTGGTGGTATTCGTGTAATTCTTTAAGTTTTTCACGATCCAAACCTTCCCGGGCAAACAAATCAGAACCCTCATATACTTTGATTGCAATTCGAAATAAGCGATCCAATCCTTGGTTACTGCTTGCCACAGTAGGCACAAAGGGCACACCCAGTAAACGGCCCAGCTGCATATGATCCAGCTTATTGCCGCTACGTTGCAACTCGTCGTACATATTCAGGGCTACCACCATACGCACATTCATGTCTATGAGCTGAGTTGTCAGAAACAGATTGCGCTCCAGGTTGCCGGCATCCACCACGTTTATAACTACATCGGGAAGCTCCTGATCAAGGTGTTTGCGTACATATACTTCTTCGGGAGTATAGGCCGACAAAGAATAGGTACCCGGCAAGTCAACCAGGCTGAAACTATAGCCTTCGAAGTCCATAAATCCGGTGGAGGCAGATACAGTCACTCCGCTGTAATTGCCCACGTGTTTGCTCTCTCCCGCAGCCTGATTGAACAGAGATGTCTTACCGGAATTGGGATTACCTACCAAGGCCACCCGAATGTGTTTGCGTTTTTTCAAAGCGACCATTCTCAGATCATCTTCTTCGATGGTGGCACGAAACTTTTCCTGATGACTTGCCTGCAGTACTTCATCACGACCCACAACCTCTATCATGGCGGCTTCACTTCTGCGCAGAGAAATGTGATAGCCCATAATTCTGTAGTCGACAGGGTCGTTCAGTGGTGCATTCATAACACACTCAACAACCTTACCCCTGACAAAGCCCATTTCTACTATGCGACGACGAAAACCGCCGTGCCCGTATACTTTGACAATAACCGCCTTATCGCCGGTTTTCAGTTCAGACAGTCTCATAATTCACTCGTTCTGACGAAAAAAAGCCGCCTAATAATCCATAGACAGCTTCCTTTTCACCGCAAAGTCGTTTCGATGCCTCAGCAGGCAGGAATCGCTTTATTTGTCGAGATGGATGGCTTCGGTTGGACAAACGTCCGCGCAAGCTCCACACTCTGTACACAACTCCGGGTCAATTTTGTAAATATCACCTTCGGAGATAGCGCCAACAGGACATTCGTCTATGCAAGTCCCACATGCGATGCAATCGTCATTAATTACGTAAGCCATAGTTTGATTAAGTTTTAAACGAATTCGGAGCAAAAGTAATTCTTTTTTGAGCAGTATACCAAACTATTTGGCAATAATTGACGAGAATTATCGTTTTATCCCCCGAATGTCTCTTGTCTGAACAACATCCAAAATGCCTAAAAAAGTTTATCTATTCTTAGTACTCTGTCTTATGTTGGCTTGCACGCAGCAGGTTTTAGCCAAAAATCCAGTCCGTTACTTACCATACGAAGATCTTAAACTCTACCATTTTGGGTTTTTTATCGGCATGCACAGCCAGGATCTTTATATTGATCATTCGGGCATTCCCGACGAAAACGGAGCCCTCTGGTACGGCAGCGTACCTTATTATGCTCCGGGCTTTAGCGTGGGCGTGTTGGGTGATTACCGGATTAACGATTTTTTAAGTCTGCGCCTGAGCCCCGCCATACATTTCGGGACCAAAGACCTGGCCCTGGTGTCGGATCAACCGGGTTCTGAAATTATTACCACTTCCATTCGTTCCAACTACATCATGCTTCCCTTGACCATTCGATACAGGGGAGCCCGCACCAACAACTATCGTCCTTATTTAATGAGCGGATTTAGTCTGGGTATGGACGCCGGTCGACGAAAACGACAGGAGGTTTTACTCAAAGCCATAAACTATTATTGGGAATTTGGTTTCGGCTGCGACCTGTATCTGCCCTATTTCCGTTTGGTCCCCGAAATCAAGTTTTGTCTGGGCCTGGGCGATGTGTTTGAGCACCAACGTTCCGACCAGGGCAGCGACGCTTACGAACAATTCACCAATGCTTTTGACCGGATGACTTCAAGGCTTATTGTACTTTCGTTTCAGTTTGAATAGTTGGAGGCAAGGCCAAGATAACCATCGATAATCTCTATCAGTCTTTCGCCGTATTTTTCGAGGGTTTTGGGCCCAATGCCGCGAATCTGTTTTAATTCTCTGGTGTTCACCGGGGGCTGACGGCAAATACCCAACAAGGCAGCCTGCGAGAGTACGGTGTATGCCGGACGCCCCAGTTCCCGGGCTTCTTGTCTTCTCCAGGCCGCCAGCTGTTGATACAGAGCGGATGAGTGATATCGGCACTGCCGGCAAGCGAAACTTCCTGTTCTGATTCTTCGCTGTACTGATAGTCGGCAGCTTCTTTTTCTTTTTCTTCCTCTTCGTACGAAGAATTGGCCGGACTTACTTTTTTGAGTTTTTTTTCTTTTTTGACTGAGGACTTCTTTTTGCGTTCCTCAGATTTGAGTAAAAGCTGAGCCCTGAATGTCAAGTATTCTTCTACATTAAAGGCTCTGATTGAAAATTCATGCATCAGCCCGGCTTTATAATCGTATTCTTGTTCCAGGCGGCTATAAGCTTTTTCGAGCAATTGCCTGCTCTCTTTGTTATCCAAATCGGGCAGGCTTGTTGCTAAAACAGTTCCGATTGTATTTTGTAACTTTTCAGCAAAATAAAGACCGGCCTTTTGAATACGCTCCTGCAATTGAGGCTCTTGTTCCAGTTCGGCACAGCTTTCGGCCATTCGGCGTATCTGCGTTCCAAAGGAAAGGCCGACACTGGTTATATCGTTCAGGCAGGCCGGGCAAGCCCTGCTCACATCTGCAACGTAGGCAGGATAGAATATTTCCAATAAATCTCGACACTGCTGATTAAACAAACGCAAGGCCAACAACAATTCCTGAAAATCGAACAAGTCCAGCAGCTGATCTATGAAATACTCCCTTCTGGCTTTGATTAGCTGCTGCTGATCGGGAGGACGACTCAGTATCTCTCTGCTGAAAGCGCTCACTACGGCATCGTCTTTGAGCACATAGCGACTCAGAGGCCGATTGAGGACTATTCCCTCCAGGGTTTTGCAGCGACTCAGCGCCACATAGACCTGACCATGGGCAAAGGCAGAAGCAGCATCGATAATTACTTTTTCAAAAGTTAAACCCTGGCTTTTGTGTATCGTAATGGCCCAGGCCAGTTTTAGCGGGTATTGTTCAAATATGCCTTCGACTGTTTCTTCGATGTCTTTGGTATCGGGATCAAGGGTGTATTTAGTGTTGAACCATTGCTCGGGCTGAACAATGACTTCCTGTGCTTCGCCTTCGCATTGTACACAAATGTAATCCTCGCCCAAATCGGTAATTTGACCAATTTTCCCGTTAAAATAAAGCCTTTCGGGAGAGGAATCGTTTTTGACAAACATCACCTGAGCTCCTTTTTTGAGCAGCAGTTCCTGATTGGTTGGAAAAGATGATTCGGGGAACAGACCCTGCAATCTCGCCCTGTAACAGAATTCAGGCTGGCCGATGGCAGCCAGTTTGGTTTCGTTAATAGATTGAGCCTGATGATTGTGCGTGGTCAGGGTAATATAGCCTTCGGCGTCGTCGGGATTGAAACCACTTATATGCCTGTTGTTGACAGCCCTTAAACCCGCTTCGTCAAGCTTATTGTCGCGCACCTTGTTGAGCAGATCCAGAAAAAAGGCATCCGACTGCCTGAATACCTCAGTGAGGGCAATGGTGGTGTAATGCGTTTGCAACAAAGCCTGGCTGCTGAAGAAATAGGGAGAGTCGTACACAGTACGTAAGAGAGCCCATTCCTCCTCTTTGGCCACCGGAGCCAATTGCTGCACATCGCCTATCATCAATACCTGCACACCACCAAAGGGGCGGCTGTCTCTGCGGTAACGGCAGAGATTGTCGCTGACTGCGTCCAGCAGGTCGGCACGTACCATACTTATTTCGTCGATGATCAAGAGATCAAGACTACGGATAAGATTAATTTTTTCTTTGCGCAATTTATGGCTTTGCTGTCTGCCCCCGGTCGGTTTTTCGCGTTTGGGGCCGGGGACGTAAGGGCCAAAAGGCAACTGAAAAAAGGAATGGATGGTCATTCCGCCGGCATTGATGGCAGCAACTCCGGTGGGAGCCAACACCACCGCGCGTTTGTTAAGCTCTTTTTTGAGCCGCTGCAAAAAAGTGGTTTTCCCTGTTCCGGCTTTACCGGTCAAAAAAACATGTTCGCCGGTACTGCATATATAATCATAGGCCAGCTCCAGGCCGGCATTGCTCCTGATTATCTCTTTTTGTTGCTGTATATGTTGCGTACTGCCCGGACCTGAACTCATTTCTTTTTTAAATAATATTGCCTTTCTTCGGCTGAATAATGTTCTATGGCGTAACGCAGGGTGGTTCTGGGCAGTTGGGTGGTATATTCCTCTAAAAAAGCCGTCAAAACACTGCGGTCACGTTTGCCTATTTCCCGAAGCATCCAGCCGTTTGCCTTGTGCATAAGGTCGTGAGGATGTTGCATCTGTTTTTTTACCAAAGCCAGGCTGTCTTCAAACTGATGCTGAGCAATCAGGGTTATGGTGCATACAATGGCCACTCTTTGTTCCCAAAGGGATTGGCTTTCACTGAGAAGGTACAGCACGGAGCGGTCGTGATCGAGCAGCCAATGCCCGAGTATCTTGGGAGCAGTCAGGTCTACCAGATCCCAATTATTAGCCCGATACAAACGGCTTAAATAATAATCAACAATATCGGCACGCTTTTCGGGCTGCCTGCGGTATTGCTCCACCAGAATGAGGAAACCGCACAGGCGAACTTCGTGCAATTCATCCTGAATCAAGTATTCGATTTCGTTCCTGCTTAAACCCAAAGCCTGTCCGGCCACTGAACGCAGCTGAGGTACCATCACCCCGCAAAA
>JAAZGQ010000324.1 GCA_012511135.1 Bacteroidales bacterium
ACTTTATCAGCCAGGGCTGCCAGTGCCAGCACGCTGCCGTTGCCTGCAAACCATACCAGGCTGTTGGCCTGACTGCTCCAGCTGTCCGCCAGGCTTTCCAGCTCCGGCCCGGGTATTATGTTGTGCTGATGTAGCAGATCAAGGCTGCCCACATAATAATGAACCTTGTTGAAAACTGCGCTCAGCCCCAGGCCCGGGTGATGCTTGATTTCGCTGAGTTTCACTCCGCCACTGCCTTCCAGAAAATCGACCATAGCCTGCGAAAGGGGATGAGAGGAAGTTTTTTCCATAGTCAACAACAATGGTTTTAATAATTCATCTTTGTTCAACCAGTGAATATCGCTTACTCGTGGCCTGCCCTCGGTGATGGTGCCGGTTTTGTCGAGGACCACGGTATCAATTTTTTTGGCTCTTTCCAGGGCTTCGGCATTTTTGATCAAAATGCCTTGTTGGGCAGCTCTGCCCATACCCACCATGATGGCGGTGGGCGTTGCCAGTCCCAGGGCACAGGGACAGGCAATAACCAGTACAGTTATAAAGGCTTTCAGCCCCAGGCTCAGCGCCTGCTCTCCGCCCAAAATCAACCAGAGCGCAAAAGAAAGAACAGCAACAGACAAAACCAGGGGAACAAAAACAGCGGCCAGTTTATCCGCTTTTTTCTGCACTTTGGCTTTGCTGTTTTGGGCTTCTTGTACCTGCTGAATAATTTGCGATAGCAGACTGTCTTTGCCCAGTTTTTCTGCCCGGTAAACCAGGCTGCCGTTTTGATTGATGGTGCCGGCAAACACTTGGGCTCCCACCGTTTTGTAAACAGGCAGGGCTTCGCCACTCAGCATACTTTCGTCCACCAGACTGTAACCGCTGTGCACGCTGCCGTCGACGGCAAATTTTTCTCCGCTTCTGATTTGTATCAAGTCTCCCTGTTGTAACTTATTGACTGGGATTTCGAGGCTGGAACCGTCTGCCCTGAGTAGCATGGCTGTTTTTACCTGCAAGCCCATCAACTGCCTGATGGCAGAAGCACTCTTGTCTTTGGCCCGTTCTTCGAGGTATCTGCCCAGTAAAACAATGGCAATAACCATGCTGGCTGCTTCGT
This sequence comes from Bacteroidales bacterium, assembly GCA_012511135.1. GTDB lineage: Bacteria > Bacteroidota > Bacteroidia > Bacteroidales > UBA1402 > UBA1402. The sequence goes on from JAAZGQ010000324.1 coordinate 1,097, forward strand.
AAAAGACCATACCCGACAATGCGGTTTCTGATAAAAGCCGGGGGAAAAAGGTCTGAATGACACTGAATACGTAGGCTACCCCGGTGCTCAGAGCTACCAGGCTGTCCATATCGGCGCTAAAGCGGCGGACTTGTTTAAAGGATCGAATAAAGAAATTTCTGCCGAACCAAAGCACCACAGGTGTGCTCAAAGCCCATAACCAATAGTGAGCCCCGGGAAGTTCGGGATAAAACATGGAAATAACGAAAACCGGTATCGAAAGCAACAAGGCTCCAAGGGCTTTGCCCAGGGCGGAGCGACGAGGCGTTTGATTCTGACTAGTTGTTTCAATCAGCAAATCATAGCCGAGTTCCTGAACCTTGTGCCGGAGATCAGCCGGGCTGACAGCTTCAGCATCGAATTCCAGGCTCAGCACAGAACTGGCAAAATTGACGGCAGCTTTGCTGACACCGGGGTATTTGTTGAGGTTTTGCTCTACTTTGGCGGCACAGCCGGCGCAGGAAAGATGGAGCAGGGGATAGGTTTTTTTAGTTGCAGACATAGTATTGCTCTTTTGTCTGCAAAGTTCCGTGATATATCAGCAAGTGCTGTTACGATATTTTCTGAAAGACTTGTAAAGTTTAGAGCTGATCCAGGGCTTTGCGCTTGCTGCCCTTCATTTGTTTGAATTGCCTGGGACTGAAACCTGTGGTTCTTTTGAATTGGTTACTCAGGTAGGCCACGCTGGAATACTGCAGCATATCGGCAATCTGGCTCAGGCTGAGTTCATCGTAAATCATCAGCTCCTTAACCTTTTCAATCTTTTGGGCGATAAAGAATTTTTCGATACTGATGTTTTCCAGTTCCGAAAACAGGCTGCTCAGGTAGTTGTAATCCAGGTGCAGTTTATCGCTGAGGTAATCCGAGAGATTGCTGCTGAGTTGGGCATTGTGCTGTTGAACCAATTCTATGATATGGGTTTTGATTTGCAGTATCAGGCGGCTTTTTTTGTCGTCAATCAGTTCAAAGCCAAGTTTTACTAAGTCCTTTTCCAAGTCTTGTTTTTGTTCAGGACTGAGTTCCGAAGACAGGCTGACTTCGCCCAGTTCTACAGTGTGGGCAGCTATCCGGTGTTTTTGCAGGAGATCTTTGACCGCCATCTTGCAGCGCTCGCAGACCATGTTTTTTATATAGAGTTTGTCGGTTTCCATATCAGCCGCAAGTATAGCGAAATTTTTTGAAACCTGTTGACTCAGTTTAAATGATAGCCTTGTGCCCTCAGCTCCGAAGCTTTGAAGAGAGTGTATTTCTCCTGATCCAGAGGATAATCCCAGCAACCCAGGCTGTGGTAAATTCTTCCGCCGAAGCCGGTTTTGAATTTGTACAAGCCATAAAGCGGGTGGGAGGGATCGGGACTGGGTACAATGCCGAACATATCGTACTGGGTGCAACCCAGTTTTTTGGAACGCATCATGGCTTCCCATTGCAGAGCATAGGTGGGCATCAGGTTGCTAGGTTCAGACGAGGAGGCTCCGTAGAGATAGGAGCCGCTGTTGCCCGAAATTACCAAAAACAGGGCTGCCAGGGCTTTGCC
>JAAZGQ010000325.1 GCA_012511135.1 Bacteroidales bacterium
AACTGTCCATGCAATCATCAGCATCAGATGGAGCATAGTCAAAAAGAGCAGCATCTCTGAAATTTCGCTCTCTGAGTTCCATTATTCGCTGCATCAAAGGATGCTGCAGATAATGCTTAAGTATAGGATTGTCAGTAAAATAATTAGCCATGGCTATTTGGTGTTTTTTTTGTAATACTGAATCATTTTGGGGATTACGTCTTCTACTCTGCCTGCGACAACATAATCGGCAATGCTGTTTATAGGGGCACAACGATCATTATTGATGGAAATGATGATAGCGCTTTCCTGCATCCCGGCTAAATGCTGGATCTGCCCGGAGATGCCGCAGGCAATATATAATTTGGGTCTTACGGTCAATCCGGTTTGACCAATCTGCCTGTCGTGTTCACAAAAGCCTGCGTCTACAGCAGCTCTGGATGCTCCAACTTCAGCATTGAGCACCTCGGCTAAATCGTACAAAAGTTGAAAATTTTCTTTGGAACCCACCCCGTAACCTCCGGAAACAATAATAGACGCTATGTTGAGTTTATTTTTACTTTTCTCGATATGGCGGTCTATAACTTTGATGGCAAAATCGCTTTCACTGACGTATTCCTCCACTTTATGCCTGATAACTGCACCTTTATAGTTAGGATCGAGAATTTCCTTTTTCATTACTCCTTCGCGTACTGTTGCCATCTGAGGACGGCATTCAGGGTTGACGATGGTTGCCACAATATTGCCTCCGAAAGCCGGGCGAATTTGATACAGCAAATCTTCATAGGTTTTATCGCGCTCTTTGTGACTACCAATTTCAAGGGCGGTACAATCGGCCGTCAATCCACTCCTTAAAGCAGAAGAAACCCTGGGTCCCAAATCCCTGCCTATAACAGTAGCGCCCATCAGGCAAACCTGTGGTTTTTCTTCTTTGAATAATTTGATTAAGACCGAGGCATGAGGCAAGGTCGTATAGGGATACAGGCCCTCGTGATCAAACAAATGCAATACATCAACGCCATAAGGCAGAATCTGACTGCTGATCTGCGCCAAATCGCTTCCTATAACAACAGCTTCGAGCTTACAACGGAGTTCATCGGCCAATTTTCGGCCTTTGGTGAGCAATTCCAGACTCACTTCTGCGATTTGTCTCTCTTCAATTTCGCAATATACAAACAAGTTATTCATTCCTGAAGGGTATAACTGATCTAACATTTTAAGGAGAAAAAAGCTTCTCCAATTCAAAGCCCGCAAGATTCACAATTTTTTATCAGATTAACAAATGATTTAAAGCTAAATTTTAAGCATGATAACAGCTGTTTTGTTTTTTTATTGAATTTGGGGCTCAAATAAAATCTCTTGATTAAGCAGGTTGTAATTGGGCTCTTTGTTTATCTTTGCACATAAACAATCTAACGATCTGATGCAAGCCTCTTTTTGTGAAAATCCCATGAAAGCCTATTACGATCATATTTCCACCCCTCCGGAACACAGAACTCCATGTATAGGCTTATCGGCAAACTTTGACGGCAAGCAGGCTTTAATGGCCAAAGCTTATTTTGAAGCCTTGGCCAAAGCGGGCGGTTCGCCGCTGATTATACCGCCCTTCGAGGGCAAGGAGCAGATCGAAAGCCTTTTAGACAGACTGGACGCGATCATTTTTACCGGAGGAGGAGATTTTGATCCGGCCATTCTGGGAGAAGAGCCTCACGAAGCTTTAGGCAGCTTTGATACAACCCGCGACGAGTTTGAATTATTAGTCCTGCGTCTGGCATTGGATAAACAATTGCCTATACTCGGTATTTGCAGAGGAATACAACTTATTAACCTTGGTATGGGAGGGACACTCTATCAGGACATCTACAGCCAACACCGTCACAAATGTATCGATCACAGTCAAACTGCCGCAAGATCGGAAAGTTCTCATTCTGTAGAAATTTTTCCTGAAACACTGATTCATTCACTGTTTAATAGAGACAAACTGGCCGTTAATTCCTTTCACCATCAGGCTATCAGAGATCTGGCAGACGGATTGAAAGTGAGTGCACTGAGTTCTGATGGAATTATTGAAGGGATTGAATCGGTACATGAAAAACCAATTATGGGTCTGCAATGGCACCCCGAATGCCTCGTAACAAACAAAGAGGATTCTATGTTACCCGTTTTCGAATGGCTGGTTAAAGAGGCCTTATTGTACAGAGATTGCAGAACCCTGTGCCGGGAAACACCTACTCTCGACTCTCATTGTGACACGGCTCTCTACTTTACCAACGAACAAACCATAGAAGAGGAATTATATTCTCCGGATTTTGATTTTTACTCCGGAATAAGCGCAAGATCCACCAAAGTATCAAGCCTGCCCCTAATACCCGCGAACAAGCTAGACTTACGAAAAATGCAAAACGGCGGGCTCGATTGTGCCATCATGGCCGCCTACATCAAGCAGGGCAAGCGCGATAAGCAAGGCCTGAAACAAGCCGGACATACTTGCTTAAACATGCTGAAAGGCATTAAGGCACAAGTGGCGAACTACCCTGACTTGGCAGGCTTGGCCCGTAAGGTCAGCGAAATTAAAAAACTAAAGTCTGAAGGCAAGAAAGCCATTCTGCTGGCCATTGAAAATGCTTATGCCCTGGGGGCCAATTTAAAACTGCTCGACACATTTGACAAGGCAGGCGTCTGCTATATAACGCTTTGTCACAACGGACACAACGATGTATGCGACTCCGCTTCCGATGAGAAGCATCCCGAACACCACGGGCTGAGTCCTTTTGGTAAAGAACTGGTATCGGCCATGGCCGCTAAGGGTATTTTGGCAGATGTTTCCCATGCTTCCGAAAAAACTTTTTATGACGTACTTGAGATTTGTCCCGCTCCTGTCATTGCTTCCCACTCTTCTGCCAAAGCATTATGCATGCACTCCCGTAATCTCAGTGATGAACAGATTTTATCTCTCAGCAAAAACAATGGCTATATTGGCCTTTGCCTCTACGAAGGCTTTCTGGTCAAAAACCGCCCTGCCGGCATCAAAGACGTCCTTGCTCATATCAACCATCTCCGCTCAGTGGGAGGTGTTGAAATAATAGGTATAGGCAGCGATTTTGACGGAGGCGGAGGCATACCCGGCTGCCAAAATGCCGGCGAATATTTCAATTTACTAAGAGCCCTCAAAGCCGAAGGTTATACCGATGAAGAAATCAGTCTGATAGTCGGAGGTAACTTTTTGAGAACCCTGCAACTTGCTCAGCTTTACGCTGAAAACCATAAAAAGGCACTGTAATGCTTATTACTCCAAAACAATCCCGACAGTTATCGCTTAAAGAAATCAGTATTATACCTCGTCTGGCTGCTGTTTCGTTTCTATTATTATTTCTTTTGATGAGCTCCTGTATGTCCGGACAAAAAAAGAAATCCTCCTCTGAACAGGTTCCTAAAGTTGTACCTGTTTTTAATGCAGACTCAGCCTATCGTTATCTGGCCCGGCAGCTTTCCTTTGGACCCCGGGTACCCAACACAGAGGGACATGAAGCCTGCGGTGATTTCCTGACAGAAAAAATGCGCTCTTTTGGCGGCACGGTCACCGAGCAGACAATGCAACTGATGGCCTTTGACGGCAGCCTGCTTAATGCCAGAAACATTATTGTTTCCTTTAATTCCGAAAAAAATCGCCGGGTTTTGCTGTTTGCTCATTGGGACAGCCGTCCCTGGGCAGACGAAGATCCCGATCCTCTAAACAGATACAAGGCTATTCCCGGAGCCAACGACGGAGCCAGCGGGGTGGCAGTCTTGATGGAAATCGCCAGGCAGCTGGGATTGGACAGCCCGGCCTCACTGGGCATAGACATCATCTTGTTCGATGCAGAAGATTACGGGCAGCCCTCATTCTCCGATGGAACGCGGGTTGAAGATTCCTGGTGTCTTGGCTCTCAGTACTGGGCAAAAAATCCTCATATCAAAAATTACTCCGCTGAATACGGCATTTTGTTGGATATGGTAGGTGCAAAAGGCGCTGTTTTTTCCAAAGAATATTATTCTCTGCGTTATGCAGCTCCCATTGTTAATAAAGTATGGAACACGGCAGCAAGAATAGGTTACAGTAAGTATTTTGAAAATGCCGAGGGTGGAGCCATTACAGACGACCATTTGTATATAAATCGTTTAGCAGGCATACCCAGCATCAACATCATCGACTACCGCAGCGACAGTCCAAATGGCTTTTTCCCTTATTGGCACACTTTGGAAGACAGTCTGGACAAAATCGACAAAAACAGCCTGAAAGCGGCAGGTCAAACACTTTTAGAATTAATTTACTCAGAATAAGCCTATGCTCTTGCCTTTTTTACAGGAAGGACGTATCGAAGCCGGCTGTGACGAAGCCGGCCGGGGCTGTCTGGCCGGGCCGGTTTTTGCGGCTGCCGTCGTAACGGGAGCTGATTTTGACTGTCCCGAAATTAACGATTCCAAACAACTCAGCGCCAGGCAGCGCTATCGACTCAGGGCCGAAATCGAAAAGCATGCGCTGGCCTGGGCTGTCGGCAGTGCCAGCCCCGATGAAATCGATAAAATCAATATTCTCAACGCAGCTCTCCTGGCTATGCACAGGGCGGTGCTGCATTTAAAGCTTAGTCCCGACTATTTACTCATCGATGGCAATCGCTACCGCAGGCCTTCGCAATTACCAATGTGTAAAATCTCTGCCAATGCCGATGATTTCGCTAAAATAGAACCTATTCCGGTCAGTTGTTTTGTCAAGGGAGACGGACGGTTTGTTTCCATTGCCGCTGCCTCCATACTGGCCAAAACATACAGAGACGACTATATGCTGAATTTACACAGGCAATACCCTCAATACGCCTGGAATAAAAACCAGGGCTACCCTACCGCAGAACATCGCCGGGCCATTGCAGATTACGGAATCAGCCCTTTTCACCGGAAAACATTCAGACTTCTGCCGGTTGAACAACAATTAAGTCTTTTTTAAAATGACAGCCGTAAAAGACTTAACCCGGGGGCCCATAGGCAAACAGCTTTTTTATTTGTCGCTGCCCATTATCAGTACCTCTTTTATTCAAATGGCTTACAGTCTGACGGATATGGCCTGGGTGGGACGCTTGAGTACCAAATCGGTCGCCGCTGTCGGTGCTGTAGGCATTTTGGTCTGGCTGACCAATTCGGTCTCTTTGTTGAACAAAGTGGGGGCAGAAATCAGCGTGGCTCAGGCCATAGGGGCTCAGAATATGAACAAAGCCCGCAGCTATGCCTCTCACAACATCAGTATGTCGCTGATTTTATCCTTGATCTGGGCAAGTCTCTTGTTTGGTTTTGCATATCCATTGTTGGGTATTTACAAAATGGAAGCCGGCATTGAGCTGGAAGCTGTCCGTTACCTTAGAATAGTACTCTGTGCTTTCCCTTTTCTGTTTTTGTCTGCCAGCTTCACCGGAATCTACAACGCGGCCGGACTGAGCAAAATTCCTTTTTACATCAACGGCAGTGGTTTGATTTTAAATCTGGTACTAGATCCTGTTTTTATTTTTGCCCTGGATATGGGTACGGCGGGA
>JAAZGQ010000326.1 GCA_012511135.1 Bacteroidales bacterium
AAGGCAGCATCATAGAGCCCGGAACGCATTGCTATGTCGTAAAAGACTTGTCAAAACTTCCTCAGTGGAGTTCTGATACCAAAGTCTACGAATGGGCTTCTGATCGAAGCCTCTCCAACGAGGGAGAAGCAATACGCCTCAACAACGCTTACGGTATGGCCATCGATCAGGTGGTGTACAGCCCCGATGCTCCCTGGCCCTTTGTCGGGGGCGAAGACGAAAGGGTGCTTTCGCTGCTCTCTTACGAGCTGGACAACCATCTGGCCGTGAACTGGACCAGCAAAACCTACGAACTGGTAACAGGCGGATTTCTCAGACACAGGAACAATAAATCCCAAATCTGGCCCAATCCCAGCTCTGGCATAATAAACATCAACATTGATAGCAACACCGGCGAAAAAATGGAGGTGTACACCCTGACCGGAAAGCTGGTTTATTCCACAACCGTTCAAAACCGGCAAGTGGTGGACCTTGGTCAATTTGAAGGTCAACTCTTGCTGGTCAGAATCGGATACAGTTTCGAGAAAGTAGTGGTACTCTACAGATAAGCTTTTGCTGTTTTCTTTATATAGCAATGCTTAGTGGGGCATTGCGACTTTCTGATCGATCTTATAAACTCCCGGTTTGAGTTCAAAGAGGCAACAGCCTTTTGTTTGCCCTAAGTACCTGATTCCCGACACAGTAGTGATGGCTCTGTCCTGCGATGTGATGCTATCGGCAGGGGAAAGCTTCAATTTGAGCGTGGCAGTCGTATTCGGGGGAACGACAAAACGATAGTGAACTGTCTGTTTATCGATCTTCCAGGCGCTTTCTATACGTCCGCAGGGGCTGTCGAAATAACCTTGGGCGTAGTCCATTTCTCTGGTGGGGTCGGGCTGGGGTTGCAAGATGAAATGCCTGAATCCGGGAGAAGCGTCGTCGCGTTTTATCCCCAAAGAGTATTCCATCATCCAGGCGCCAACGGCTCCAAAAGAATAATGGTTAAAGGAATTCATACCGTTGTTCCCTCCAAAACCCCGCTCATGAGTATAGGAATTGAGACGTTCCCAAATGGTGGTCGCCCCTTGTTCCACCGGGTAGAGCCAGGAGGGATAGGATGTTTGCTGCAACAAACGGTATGCCACATCGCAACGCCCGGCTTCCGAAAGGGCATGATTGATCCAGGCCGTACCGATAAAGCCGGTTAAGAGGGAATAAGGCGGGGCTATGTCGCCCTGATCCATACGGTTTTCGCGTTCAATACCGGCAGTAAAGTTTTTGATAAACATTGGTTTAACAGCTTCGTCAACCAGTCCGAAAGCCAGGGGCAAGGCATAGGATGTTTGAGTATCAAGCAGCTTGCCTTTTTCCATTCCTTTTTTGTTTTGCGCAAAGCCGGAACAAATGGTTTTGCCACTTTTCGGATCGATGTAAGTGGCATTGAAAAAGGCTTTGCGTCGTTGGAAGACTGACGAAAAATAGTCTTCGTCAACCGTCTTACCCAAGATGCCGGCCATCTTTCTCATCAAGTCCAGGTCGTAGAGAAAATAGCATTCCCAGAGCAGGGAGTTGTCGTTTTTTTCTTGCTCAGGGCCCAGCCAATCGCCCAGATTACCCCAATAGCCGGGATCTTCCTGCACTAGGATTCCACTCCGGGGATCGATGCATTTTTGCTGTATAAAATCAATATACTGTTTCATGGCCGGGTAATGACGGGCAAGCATGGCAGAGTCGTTGTACTGGCAATAGTTTTCCCAGGTCACAGTTATACCCGCGCTGCCCCAGAGCAGGCCACCGAAACCTATGCCTATAGGTGCGATGTCGGGAAAGCGTCCGTCTTCGCGTTGCAGGTCTCGAAGGCTGAGCAGGTGGCGATTCAAAAATGCATGCACAGGAGCAAGATACACCGCCGTTTTGGAGAAAACCGAGATATCACCGCTCCAGCCGAGCCTTTCGTTGCGTTGCGGGCAATCGGTAGGAATGGAAAGGAAATTGCCGAGCATACTCCATTTAATGTTTTCCCAAAGCCGGTTGACTTTGGGATTGGAGCATTCGTAATGAGCCGAGAAACGCTCCACGGAGCTCAGGACTATTCCTTGTACATCGCCCAAAGGCAGTGCCTGTTCCAGGCCGGTAATTTCGAGGTAACGATAGCCGTGACAGGTAAATTGAGGACTGTATACAGCCTTGGCTTTATGGGCTATGTAGATGTCCTGCGCCATGGCCTCCCGGATATTTTCGAGCATCATTTCGCCCACATTGTTTTTGTATTCGGGCAAATCGGGGTATTTTACTTCGGCGTAGCGAAAAGTGATTTTCTGCCCATTTTTCAATTTAGAGAAAACGATTCTGGGCACGCCCACCATATTTTGGCCCATATCGTAAATGAAAATGTTCGGGGCCGGTTTTTCTACAGCGATTGCTTTTAAAGTATCAAAGGGCTTAACGGCCGGCCCGATTTGTTTCAGCAGTTTGAACCTGGAATAATCGTCTACTGCGGGATAATCGCCCCGGGCTGTGCTGACAGTCTTTTCTGTTTCGACTTCGACGGCAGGCTTCCATGGCCCGGTTTTGATGCCGGCGTGGTAGACTTCACCCTGGAACAGACTGCCGTAAACAACAGGGCTTTGGCTGGAATATTCCCAATTTGCAGGCGTACTCACTATCGTATCGGCGGTGCCATTTTGGAAATGAACAATCAAGCTTGCCAGCAGGGAATTTCTGTCGCCATAGAAGTTCCACAATTCGCCTAGAAAGGTAGAAGCTCCGCTCCACCAACCTTCGGCAAGCTGCACTTGCAAGGTGTTTTTACCTTTATGTACAAGCTCACTCAGGTCGTAAGTCTGGTAAAATAGTGTTTTGTTGTATTGCGTGTGTCCGGGATTGAAGTACTCGTCTCCAATACGCTGGTCATTGAGGTAGGGCTGGTAGATTCCCCTGGCTGTCAGTAACAATTCAGCCTTAAGGGGTTTTTGCTTAAGAGTAAAGCTGGTACGCAACAGGGGCATGGAGTTTTGTGAAGGGTCAAATAGATAAAAACCTAACTTGTCGTTGCAATTCGAAAAATCCACTTTTCGGATCAGACTCGAAGGGGAGCGGTAGTGGTAGATTTCCAGTCCGGAGATTTTGGCATCGAGTCCTTTACTGCCGCCTGAGATACTAAAGCCGATGTCGCCCAAAACAGGAAACGACAGGGTGGGACTGGGATTGATCCTCAGGGAGCCGACTAAATGCTCCTTGCTTTGTCCGTCAATATAAAAAGTGGTATGGCCATGATGAGAGTGTATGTGAAAAGTATGAACCTCCAGTTGATTTTGTTGATTAATCAGGGCTTCAGGAATAGGAAAGCTCGCCAGGGGAATCTCTTTCTTGTCGTCGGGATGATAACCTACCCGGTAAATATTCAGGTAGTGCTGTCCGGCAGTCAGGGTCCATTCAACCAGGATATAGGAGCTGTCTTTTGGGTTTTGGAGATGATGAACATTTTTGTATTTATCCATCAGTCGCCGGTCGTTTGCTCCATACATAAAGCCGGCCTTTGACACGAAAGATTCAAACTGCAAGTTGTATTTAATCTTGTAAACCGGCAAATAATGGGCATACAGGGGAAGATCCCCGTCGCCGGCTCCAATCCACAGTGCCTGTTTAAATACAGATTCCCCCTGTTGGGGCCACAAAAGAAGTGAAATACATGCCGTAACACAAAGCAAGATGATTTTTTTCATAGCCATCCAATTCAGAGATTCTTTTTGTATTCGAGAACGGCCAGGAAATCCTTCAACATCGCTTCGTTCCTGATATCAAGACTCAAAGGCAGCAGTTTCCCTGTAGGTCTGAAGGCCGCAAAGGCAGATTTTACCTTTTCGTCGATGTTTAAAGCTGAAATGCCCGGACCTGTTTTTTCGGTAAAGTAAAAACTGGCTTTGATGTATTGATCCCAGACAGAAAGCCAAACGACTGTTTTTGTCTTGTAAGTTGTTTTTCCCAACCAGGCCTTTCCGTCGTTGTAATACCGCCATTCCAGGCTCAGCCCCGCTGCTGTCACTTCCCGGCCAAGCTTGTTTATCACGGCATAAAGCTCCGGTGAAAGAATACTTTGAAAAAGTGTAGCGTCGGGCACTAGCTGCGGATTTCTCAGCATTTGCTGAGGGTTGCCGGGTGTTTGTTGCGGTTTGCCGCTTGTTTGTCGGGATATGTTTTCTTTGTTTTTCATGACTGTTTAAATATTCTTTGTTGAATCTTTTTTGTCAAATGGAGCCCTTATTCCTGAATCCGTCTACGTCAACATTTTTCTTTCTTTCAATGCACTGTAAAAGCTGTCTTTGTATCCGGCCGAAATGGGTATCAATTCTTTTCCGATCCGGATTCTGTTTTTCTCAATATGCTCAATCTTCGAAATAGATACAATGTAGGAATGATGAACCCTGAAAAAATCGAAGGGAGGTAAAATCTCCTGCAAATTTTTGAATGTTTGCAAAGTCATAATCTTTCTGTTTACGGTATGAATCTGCAAATAGTCTTTCATTCCCTGAATGTAGAGAATATCCTTTATTTCAATTTTTTCGATCCGATATTCGGTTTTGACAAATATATACTCTTTTGATTGTTCTCCGGCCACTACATTCAACTGATTGTAAACCTTATCGGCCGACTTCAGGAAGCGTTCAAAGCTAAAGGGTTTCAGCAGATAATCGGCAACATCCAGTTCGTATCCTTTCAGGGCATATTCGTCGTAAGCAGAAGTAATGATTACTTTGGGCCTGCTTTGCAGAGATTCCAAAAACTGAATTCCTGAGAGCTTTTTCATTCGGATATCCAGGAAGATCAAATCAACGGGATTTTTCTTCAGAAAGCCTATTGCCTCGGGGGCATTGTTAAAACCTTCCAACAAATGAAGGTAATCAACCTGCTCGATAAATTCCCTGATTTTTTTCAGGGCAAGAGGTTCGTCTTCTATGGCTATACAATTAATTTTCATTAAGTTCCAATTCCAGATTGACTTTAAATACTGAATCAGCCTTGTTGATTGTCAGGGTATGTTTGTTTTTATACATCAAATTTAAACGTTTTTGTACTGTTTCCAAGCCAATACCCTGCGTTTTATCTTTGTCTGTTTCCGAGGGATCGTATTGGTTCTCGCAATAGAAAAATAACTTCTTGTTTTTCACGTCAATTTTTGCCAGTATGCCATTTCCGATGTTCGAATCAACGGAGTGTTTAAAGGCATTCTCAATAAAGGGAATTAATAGCATGGGAGCAATTGTTAATCCCTCGCAATCACCAGTTATGGAGTAATGAAAAAAGTCTTTGTTTTTCACTCTCAGGCTTTCCAAAGCAAAATAATTCTCCAGGTATTGCAGTTCATTTTGCAGCCCGACAAAATCTGTTTTGGCGTCCTGAAGCATATAGCGCATGATGTCCGATAACTTGAGCAATGATTGCGAAGCCTTGTCCTGATCATCGTGAATCAAAGCATCGATGTTATGCAGGGTATTAAATAGAAAATGAGGATTAATCTGGGTTTTTAATAAGGCCAGATTGCTGGATACGTTCTCTTTTTCCAACACCAGCAAATCGTTCTTCTTTTTGAACCAATCAATAAAAACCGAAACAGGCAACCGATGGTGGTCCATAAATAAAAAGAGGACAAAGGGGCCAGCCCAAAAGCAAAAGCCTTTTTGGAAATTAAAAACAGAAGCAGATAAGTTGCGGCAACTCCCAGGAATAAATACAACAAGTTCTTCTTTTTTATCCTGATATTCATTACAAACAGATAGCCTACATAAAAGAATACAGGATGCAAAACTCTCAGGTATACGCTGACAATCGCATAATCTTCTGCGGAAAAATACGTTCCCAAAATCGGTGAGACAATATAAGTAGCTATCAATACTACCCAAAACGCGAGATGAATGTAAACAACAACAGACTTTTTCATTTTGCTGATTTTTTAGAGATGAACAATGGGACAAAAATCGGTCATGGGAACAGGATGAAAAAATCTATTAGACACTTGCCCTTATTCTGTCTACACTTACGGCCGTTCAATCGATGAGTTGTTTTTGGTGTATGTACTTTCATGCTCACGGGGTTCTATTCCAGCTTTATCGTAATGGAGGTCATTTTGTACCCGATGTAAGAACGTCTGGTGCTGGTTTACAGGCCCCCTGCCGGAGGAATTTCCGCCTGTGGCATTAACGCTCTCCTGCGCCTGCAATCCTGTTGGTCCAAATCCCAACAAGAGCGCAACAATTAATTTTAAAAGCTTGTGTGGCATGTGTTTTCCTTTTTCATGGTTGCTCTCTAATCTCATGAACAAATGAAATACTATTATCCTTCAATAATTTTACAATCTGTTCAACATTATCATACTCGAAATATAATTCAAAATTATTACCATCAAGGCTTATTGTTTATAATTAATTTTGTGTCAGGGAACAGGTTACGTATCCGGTCAATTTCTGACTTATCAATTTTCCCGGATAATTTCATTTTTTTAATTTTAATTTCTTTCAATTTGTCGGGGATTAAAATGCTGCCTGTAAACGAAATCTCCAGATATCTGATTTCTTTGAGTTTAAATAAAGCCTCTGGTATCTCTTTTACCCTTATTGATATACCTGATCCCATAAATTCTCCATTCGCTTGTTTCTCGAATTGGTGTTTTAATCCAAAATGATCCATATCCTTTTTCCGAATCATCCAACCAATTTTTGGTGTTAAGGTAAAATCATTTGAATTTTGTTCTAATCCAATAAATCCAGCCCAAAGTTCCAAAGGAGTGGTTCGGGTAAAGTCTCCAAATGATTCGATGTAATTCAAGTCTACCTTTACAATTTCATTAGGCAAATTGTCTCCACCTTCTAATTCTTTCAAATTAGTTCGTTTTCCCTCTTTGTCGTAGGGGAAGAATTTAACAATCCAACCATCAATTATTTTTGGCGCACCATATTGTTTCTGAGAATGGTATTTAAACATATTTCTCCAGAATTTTTCATCGATTTCTCCTTTTGATGTTTCAATTAACTCGTTTAAAATGGGTTCAAGTTCATCTGTCCACCATTTTAAATCGTATTTTTTTAATTTTTTGGTTTTGTCGTAAATTTTCTGCCAATCTTCGCTTGTGCCTTTTAAGGTGATTTCTGGAATTCCACACAATGCACGTCTCACAATGAATTCAAAATAGGGCTCCATTGCTTCCATAATGGTAATTTCTGAAGCAATTTTCTCCACTGGCGTTGTTGTAGAAAAATCAGATGTCAAAACATTAATTAAATCAGTTCCTGTATGTTCTGAAATCTGTTTGGTGAATTCCGGAAATATCTTTTCCCAGTCGCTTGCAGGGCTGTTCAGTTTCAGATTGTCATCATTGATGATTAAGGATAATTTCCCATCAAAATCAACGAATTCTTTTCGCAACAGTTCTGGGTTTGCAGATACGTGCCGGGCAAATCCCTGACTAATTAATAACCAAATCATGTCGGGCGATATAACAAATGGTCTGTGGTCTGCATAAGCCCGATACATTCCATTAAAAAAGGAATGGTATCCAAAAATCACTAAACTGTCCGGGGCTTCACTTTTTGCAATAATATTAAACGGAAAATCAATACTGTCTCTTTCAACCTCAAAGGGATACATGTCAACATCCGAAAGTATCAGCCATTTATACAAATCATCATAATTCCGATTGTGTAATAATTCCTCGGGTTTTGATAGTTCCTCGACTTGAAATTTCACTTCTTGTTGTCCGAATACATTTATCGCAATCCCAAGCAGTGTCAGTAAAATTGAAAATTTTCTCATCTTATTGTTATTTAGTAGGTTGATGTGCAGTGAGGTGGGAAGGATCAATCATCAAGCATCTTTAGTAAATAGTTGAATTTAGCTTCCAATCCGGCCTTTTGTTTGACTTCAGCTGAAACAGCGGGTCCATTATTTTCCCATTCATTTCCCGGCCCGGTAGCATTGGCATTGAATCTTTCAGTGTCTGTCCAAGAATCAAAAACTCTTATAAATGAGGAATTCTGATCCAGATAAATGTAGTGGTAATGTTCATCAAGATGTGCATAGGGTGCTTTCTCAATGTGGTGAATGTAATTATTACTCAGTTCACTGTTAGGCATGGCTGAAAGTACATAAATACCGGCTACATCGTAAAGTTGTTTGGCAAAATGATGGATGTTGTTTGCATGTATCCTGTTGTTTTTCATGCAATTTACTACACCGGTCCATCCCCAGCCAAGCGAAATACCGGAATTGTTGAGATGACTCAGCTCATTGTGCTCAATATTGACATCGTGGGCGAAGGAGACATTGATTCCATCGCATCCCCAATATTCATTTGTACAATCAGTGATTAGATTGTTGCTTATGGTAATATGGTGACATACTTCCCTAAAATCAGAAGGGTCATAGGGGAGATGTGATTCAATACTTAAATCGCCGTAAAAACCGGCCTTAATACCACTTCCGCCAATATCATTAAACAGACATCCTTCAATCTTGCAATGGTTTACCCCGCTAACAAAATCAAGCCCTGTTGCTGCCAAATGCCGGAAAGCACAATTGTAAAAATTTATTTTTGATGCCTTATACAATTCGACCCCTGCCGCCTGCCTTCCGAGCCAGGCTTGATTTTCGAGTGTGGCATTTCCGGGGGTTCCGGGATCATGAAGCTTATAAGCATCAATCAAATACATACCATCCTGCAAAGGTATGTTTCCTGCAACAGAAGGCCTGAGCCACGATGTGTACTCAAAATTCAAGCCTTCGAAAGTTATGTTTTTGACAGGATTATCCAACGATCCTTCAATATGAACCAATGTTTCAACCATTGGAATTACGACTTCCGCTTTCTTCATGTCCTCCTCTTCGAGGGGCCAATAATAAAGCTTGCCGGATTTTACATCGCGACACCATTCTCCGGGCCTGTTTAACAGCTCAATTGAGTTGGAAAAGTAAAAAGGGGAATTGCCGCAGAACGGATACTTGGTGTCCGCCCTGTAAATATCCATTGAATCATCAACAGGCATGGGCCATGGGTGTTCAAATTCTATCTTACTTTCGGGCTGATGAAAAATTAATTTGACATGGTCACCGATAATTTCGTAGGTTTTAATTCTCAACGATGCCAGAGTCCACCATTGAATTATATTGAATTCAAGCTGTTTCGCATTCTCCAACGATAATTCAGGAATGGGGATCCATAATTCCTCTTTTAAGCTATCGCTTTTGAATAAGCGGTCAAGTTCACCATCGTGTAATGAGCTGGCTTTATCGGCTTTTCTTCCATTCACCCAAAGTTCCCTGAAATTTACAGGCTCATCCCAAACGGAAGGGATATCCGTTGCCCAAACCTTGCCCTGTGCAATCTTTGGCAAACCCGAAACCGCTTCCTTCACTTTTTTCCAGTCAGTTGCTTTGATACCCCCGCTTATAACAGCTCGTTCATTAGTAGCAGACCGAATGACGGTTGGCGATGTTTCTGTCCCTGAATCTTCTGTTCTGATATAAACAGGTTCATATTGCTGATATAGACCTTCTTTAAGAATAATATGAATTCCTTCCTCTATGCCTGCTGTGTTTAACCTGCGTAATTCGCGGGCTTTTCTCACAGACATTGACAGCGTGGACATTGGTGCATCTTTAGTGCCTGGATTTCTATCGGAACCGGTTGGAGATAACCAAATTTCATAAGGTTGAGCTGTTGTTGTTAAAGCAGTTAGTACAAACAACCAACATACTGTTACACTCTTTTTCATCTGTTTATTGTTTTAGTATTTAATGTATCCGCCATCTTCAGTCACAGTGACGCAAACCAATCAGCGCCCGGTAAGCTTGTGTCCGAGTCGTTCAGCCAGGTTTTCTTTGTCGCTATCTCATTCATTTTATGCTGTTAAGCTGATGCTTCTTTTGCTTACCACTAAGGGCTCTCAATTCATATTTATTTATATTATTTTGATGGTTAAATGCCAGGAGCCATATAGCGCCTAAAACCCTTCGTGTAACTTTTGCTAAAAAAGCGCCGGATCTTTTTATTTCTGAGCAAGAGCCGAAAAAATGCGTCGATGGGCACAATGCACACCCACAGAAGAGCAATGGTAGCCAGAATAATGAATATAACTTCGGTACAAACTAAGACTAAGGGATTCATTTGTATCCATTCAGGGACATATACCAGGATTGCCCAAATTGCCCAAACAGTAAGGACTATATTTATAGAAGCCTGCAGAATTAAAAGAGGAACCGAAACCTGGATTGCCTGTTCCGGACATAGATTAATACATCGGTTACAGTCTTCACAGGTACTTGTCCAGTAAGGTTTTTTGTCCGACATTCTGATGGTTTGGGCCGGGCATGATTTTGCACAAATGCCACAAGCTGTGCAGTGTTCATCAGCTATATAAAATTTGCCTAATGCCCGGCGCCCGATATATCCAAAGAGATGAGAGATCAGATATGTCCATATTCTGTTCAACGATCCACAACGATAAATCAGCCTTTTTCCCTGGATAAAACAGGTAATAAATTGCCTGACATCGTTTTCTCCCAAAGAAAGGATGAGCTCAGCCTCTTCTTTTGTCGGAGGATTAGTGAATTGGGTCCAGTTATCGGGAAAAGAGGCATTGCCGGTCAAAAACACATCGTATTTTTTTCGCCTGAGTATCCTGGAGATTTCTTCGAGTGCCTGGCCGGTAAAGCCTTTTACTAATTTTTCATGGCTGACAATCGCGCCGTTTACGGCAAGAATGGCTGTTTTGGAACCTGCAGATAGGGGCATTCTCTTAACGTATTGTTTCATCATTACCGGAGCAGCCCAACTTAGAACCGGGAAAGCAATAATATGATAATCAGCATCCTCATCAGGAGGCAAAATCCCTTTTTTTAGCTTTGAGATTTTAACTTCATGTCCGTTGTTTTGCAGTTGCTCAGTAATCATTTTTACAGCATGAGCGGTATTGCCGGTACCTGTAAAATAATGTATAATGGTTTTTGTCATTTGCCTTAGTATTTTTTTCAAAACCACATTGTTTACTACATTGTCCGGTTTTCCAAATTGTAAGCTACCCCCTTTCTGTAACCGGTACTTATTTTCTCTGCCAGATAATCATTAAAAGCTTGATTCACTTCTGTCGGATTATCCTGATTGGCAACATGTCCTGCATCATTTTTTGTTTTTAATCATCCTAAAGTTAATCAATTCCATTTTCTTTGACTTTTTAAATTGCTGTCTTTCAACAATAAATCCCTTGCATTCAAAGAATCCTTTTGCCCTTAGGCTTACATCTGAATAAATCAAGTCATTGTTCTGCTGAGCTGCTTTTCTCTCAATTTCAGCTAAAAGGGCACTTGCTACTCCTTGTCCCTGGGTAGCTTGTCTTACTATAATAGTATCCATTTTTCCTTAACCTTACTGTTTTTATGCTTTGGTACCTTATCATAGACAAGGGCTTTCCTGTTTACCATTTGGATTAATTCATTGCTTGCGCATGGTTCTGCGGAAGGCGATGACGGCCAAGGCT
Source organism: Bacteroidales bacterium (assembly GCA_012511135.1). Classification (GTDB taxonomy): domain Bacteria; phylum Bacteroidota; class Bacteroidia; order Bacteroidales; family UBA1402; genus UBA1402. The sequence continues at coordinate 11,505 of JAAZGQ010000326.1, forward strand.
GTGGTGACCAGGGCATAGCCTCCCAAAAAGAGCAGTGCGGAGGAGGCGTCACCCAGGCTGCCGCCCTTCAGAACGGCTCTGGCGGCATCGATGGCATGGGCAAAGGGCATGGCGTAACCGACCTTTTCAAAGACGCCGCCCACCATTCTCAGGTCCATCCAGGCACCGCTCAACAGGCTGACAACTGTGATGAGGAGCGAGCCAACGGCCGATACCTGTCCAACGGTAAACAAGGCGCCCAGCAAGACACCCAGGCTGATGCAGGTGAGTCCCAGCAGCAGGAAAATCACCAGGGCGGCTCCGAGGTTGGTGAAGGTTGCGCCCATAAGGATGCCGACAACAAAGCACACGACGGTTTGCATCAGCAACAGAGGGAAAAAGGGCAGAATGTACGAGAGGATGTAATCGACAGGGCGTAAGGGGGTGGTGTACAGCCTGATCAGAAAAGCGCTTTGCCGGTCTTTGGCCAGCAGAGTGGAGGCAAACATGATGAAAAAACCGTATCCGAAAACAATCACGGCAGGGGTGAGGTTTTGCGGGGTGAATAATTCCAGGGGCAAGCGTTTGTTGATGCTGGTAAACAGGAACAAAAAAACGATGGGCATGAGCAGGCCCAGGATCATCGAGATGGGATCGCGGCTGATTTCCTTCAGGTTGCGGTCGGCTAATCCGAGTAGTTTCATGGTTTGACGGGTTTGGAGGGGGAGGAGGGTTCTGGCGTTGGTTTGCCGGTGAGGGTCAGGAAGACCTCGTCCAGGGTGGGTTCCTGCAGGTTGATGCCGGTGAGTTCAATGCGGTTGTTGCGGAGCAAATCGATTACGGTATAGATATTCATTTTCGCGGCCCAAATATCCAGGCCGTGGTCTACTTTTTCTACCTGGTACCCGGCTTCCGTCAGTTGGCCGATAAGGGCTTCGGGGATGGTGTCGGCCGTGACGCGCAGGGCCCTGTGCCTGACAAGTTGCTGCTTCAATTCCCGGGAGGTTCCCGATGCAATCATTTTACCGTTGTCCATAATGGCCAGGTGGTCGGACAAGGCATCGGCTTCTTCCAGGTAATGAGTGGTTAAAAGGATGGTTTTATCGCCCTTGAGCCGTTCGATGTAGTTCCACACCGACTTTCTGGCGTGCGGGTCGAGCCCAAGGGTGGGCTCGTCGAGGAAGACGATCTGTGGGTCTGATACCAGGGCCATGGCGATGCTGAGGCGTCGTTGCTGACCGCCCGACAGCCGCATGGTCCACTCCCTTCTGTCTTCCAGCTCCATCAATTCCATCAGTTGTTTCGCCCGGACATGGGCCGCTTGCTTGTCCAGACCGTGAACTCTCCCCATCAGGATGAGGTTTTCCTTGGTGGTCAGGTGGCCGGCGATGGCTGTTTCCTGGGGGGATACGCCAATGACGTTTTTGATGAGGGCGTTGTTGCCGTTGATCAGGTCGTGGCCAAGCACCGTGGCTTCGCCGGCTGTGGGTTGCAACAGGCAGCACAGCATGCGGATGGTGGTGGTTTTTCCGGCGCCGTTGGTGCCCAGCAACGAAAAGAGTTCACCTTGTTGGATGTCTATGGTCAGGTCGTCAACGGCCTTATGTTGACCGAATAAACGCGACAAATGACGGGTGGAAATGGCTGTTGGCATGGTTTCCAATCTATTGTTTTGTTGTTTTTTTCTTTTTAATGGCCCTCAAAATTAATATAATTATGTACTAGTGTCTCTTAAAAACAGTTAAATGCATTTGTAACATATTTATAATCAATATCAATGTCATTAAATACCTTGTCGGCCTTTTAAAATGGTTAAATTCGCTTGAACCCATAAATTCAGGCAGACATGAATCAAGGCAAGTACGTTTTTAGTCAGATAACAGAATTTATATCGCAACGATGTTGGGATTTGGACAGGTTGTACCGTATCGGGTTGCTCAATTCGTTCTTCGTTATACGGGAAAAGCGAAGACCAAAGTTTGAAGTGCCGGAGGGAGAAGATCTTCTCGAGGGCCCGGACAATATCCTCAAAGATAGTGCCTTTCTTTATAAAAACAGATGGGCTGCGGGTTCCCGGGCCTTTGCTGCGGGTTCCTGCTCACTTGTTGTGGCTTCTCATTTTTCATGGAGTTCGAGTCGGATGTAATCGTAAATGACGCCGTTATTCAGCGAACCCTTGGGTACAACTAATGATATCGTGTTTGCTCCGGCCCGAAGCAATTTTGCATCAAAAGCAAGCTCAAGCTCCCTCCAGATGCCGTGAATCTGATGCCGGTACAGCGCTCCGTCTGATATGCCCGGATCGATTTGTTTTATCAGTTCACCATTAAGCAGGACATCGAA
>JAAZGQ010000327.1 GCA_012511135.1 Bacteroidales bacterium
ATGGGACTATGTGATAACGGTTTGCGATCACGCCAACGAAAGCTGTCCTTTGTTTATGGGCAAGGTTAAACATCGCCTGCACATTGGCTTTGAGGATCCTTCGTATGCTCAGGGCTCTGAAGAATTCATATTAAGCGAGTTTTACAGGGTAAGAGATGAAATAAAAGAACGCTTCCTGACTTTATACACTCAGGAATTAAAGCCTCAGCTTTAAAAGATTTAATTAAGCATAAGCCCCTATTAGGACTAATTATTTAAGATATGAAAGCAAGTGATTTAAAACGGGACGTACATGAAAAGTATGGAGAGTTTGCCCGTCAGAGCGGCCCCCGGGCTCAATCGTCCTGTTGTCGTTCTTCCTCTTGTTGCGGTGAACTGGAGTTTAGCATGATAGGGGATGAATACCAAACGATAGAAGCTTATCACCCGGAAGCCGATTTGGGACTGGGTTGTGGTATTCCTACTCAGTTTGCCGGAATTAAGCCGGGCGACTTTGTACTTGACCTTGGCAGCGGAGCCGGAAACGATTGCTTTGTGGCCCGTAGCCTTGTGGGCGAAAGCGGCAAGGTCTGCGGACTGGATTTTACCGAAGATATGGTGGCCAAAGCCAGAGAAAATGCCAGGAAACGCGGATACACCAATGTGGAATTTATTCAGGGAGATATCGAAGAAATGCCTTTGCCCGAAAACACTTACGATGTTGTGCTGTCCAATTGTGTATTGAATCTGGTACCCGATAAGAATAAAGCCTTCTCCGAAATCTGGCGGGTACTAAAACCCGGTGGGCATTTTTGCGTATCGGACGTGCTTATCAAAGGCCAGTTGCCTCAAAGTATTCGCAATGCTGCCGAAATGTATGTAGGCTGTGTTTCGGGTGCGGTAAGTATAGAAGTTTATCTGGATCTTATACGTAAGCAGGGTTTCCGGGAGATAAATGTTCATAAACAACGAGAAATCCCGATTCCCGGTGAGCTGCTGAAAAAATACCTCAGCGAACAGGAAACAGAGCAATTCAAAGATAGCGGCCACGGTATTTTCAGCATTACCGTTTCGGGATATAAAAAATAAAGATCGAAGAATCCATAATGCAAAAATCGAAGTATCCATTTTAAATTGTAATCAACAATGAGCAAAGTTCAAGGTATATCGTTTTTTGATCGTTTACTGAGTTTGTGGGTTGCCTTGTGTATTGTGGCCGGCATCGCCATTGGCAAATGGCTGCCCCTGGTGCCCGAGACCCTGGGTAAACTAGAGTACGCCAATGTTTCCATTCCCATAGCTGTCCTGATTTGGATTATTATTTTCCCCATGATGTTGAAAATCGATTTCGGAAGCATAGTTCAGGCCCTGAAAATGCCCAAAGGGCTGACTGTTACTTTGGTAGTTAACTGGCTCATCAAACCTTTTTCGATGTTTGGCATTGCCTGGCTGTTTTTCTTTGTGGTATTCAAAGCCCTGATTCCTGCCGATTTGGCCAAAGAATACCTGGCCGGTGCGGTTTTACTGGGTGCTGCTCCCTGTACTGCCATGGTCTTTGTCTGGAGCCATCTTACCAAAGGTAATCCTGCTTATACTCTGGTTCAGGTGGCCATCAACGATTTAATTATTTTGGTCGCTTTTTTGCCCATTGTTGGTTTTTTATTGGGTGTGAGCGGTATCGCTATACCCTGGAATACACTCTTGCTCTCGGTGGTGTTGTTTGTAGTCATTCCCCTGGTTTCGGCCCTGATTACCCGTCGCCTTGTCATACGCCAAAAAGGGAAAGAATTCTTTGAGAAAGTCTTCCTGAAAAAATTTACCGGCACCACCATTTCGGGATTGTTGTTGACCCTGATTATTATTTTTTCGTTTCAGGGAGAAATCATACTCAATAAACCCGGGAATATTCTCCTGATTGCGGTTCCCTTGATTATTCAAACTTTTCTAATCTTCTTTATTGCCTACGGCTGGGCCTTCAAGTGGAAATTGCCTCACAACATTGCCGCACCGGCAGCCTTGATTGGCGCCAGCAATTTTTTTGAACTTTCGGTGGCTGTGGCCATCGTGCTGTTCGGCCTGAATTCCGGTGCAACTCTGGCCACGGTAGTGGGTGTGCTGGTAGAAGTGCCGTTGATGCTCACACTGGTAGGGATTGCCAACAAAACCAGACAGAAATTTATTAACCATTAACCCCAGTTCTTATGAAAACAACAGCTCTTGGTTTTATTGGTGGTGGACGCATCACCAAAATTCTTCTTCAAGCTTTTGTCAACAAAAATGTTAAGTTTGAATCGGTGGTAGTATTCGATACAGATTCAGAGCTAGTAGAAAAACTGACAAACCGCTTTTCGTTTGTTAAAAGTGGAAGTTTGGAACAGGCTGCCAGTCAAGCTACCGTAGTTATTGCCTTGCATCCTCCGGTCATTATGGAAAGCCTCGAAAAAATTGCCGGTATTGTAACTGCAGAGACTTTGCTTGTTTCACTCGCACCGAAGATCACTATTAAAACTCTTGGTTCAAAACTCAGGACAAAATCCATAGCCCGCTGCATTCCCAACGCTACTTCCTACATGAACAAAGGCTTTAATCCCTTTGCCTGTCATGACGAAATGGATCCTTCCGACAAAAAGCAATTAAGCTCCTTGTTGATGAATCTGGGCGAACTTTTCGAAACCGAAGAAGAAAAACTCGAGGCATACGCCGTAGCTTCGGCCATGTTGCCCACCTATTTCTGGTTTCAGTTCAGGGAAATGGAAAAGATAGCTCAACAATGCGGTTTGAGTCCTGAAGAGGCAAAAACAAGCTTAGAGTCGACCCTGAGAAGCACTATTGATCTTTATTTTGATGCCGGTTTGTCACCGGAGCAAGTTATGGATCTGATACCGGTGAAACCTATTGGTGAACACCAGGAACAAATTGCCGAAATCTATCAGAGCAAACTGATGGGGCTTTTTGCCAAAATCAGGCCTTAATTCTTATATTTGCTTTATTATTTTTTTTATTATTATGAGTATGTTTTGTAATCAATGTCAGGAAACAGCCAAAAATACAGGTTGTACTATAAAAGGAGTTTGCGGAAAAACGGAAGAATGTTCCAATCTGCAGGATTTGTTGATTTTTGCCTGCCAGGGCTTGTCTCTTTTGACGATAGAAGCCAGAATGCAGGGGATGGACACGAATGCCGAAAGCAAGCACATCACCAATTGTCTGTTTATGACCATCACCAATGCCAATTTTGATGATCAGATAATAATGCAGGCAATAAAAGACACTTTGCGTTATCGCGATAAATTGCAATCTATCGTTATGATCAAAGAGCAACATCCCTCGCTTAATTGGAATCCTCAGGCTGAGGCTGATTTTACGGAAAAAGCCAAAGAAGTCAGTACACTAAGCTACGACAGCAACGAAGACATTCGTGGCCTCAAGCAGTATGTGCTGTTTGGCATCAAAGGAATGGCTGCTTATGTGGAACATGCTTTTAATCTGGGCTACGAGGACCAGGCAATTTATTCTTTTATGGAAGCAAGCCTGCTGATGATTTCAAAAAGAATCACATTGGAAGAGGCTTTCAATTGGGTATTGAAAACCGGTGAACACGGTGTCAAGGCTATGGCCCTGCTCGACAAGGCTAACACTTCGAGTTTTGGAAATCCCGAAATCACCCAAGTCAACATAGGGGTTGGCAAGAATCCCGGCATATTAATCAGCGGTCATGATTTGAACGATCTGGAACAATTGCTTATTCAAAGCCAGGGGCAAGGTGTAGATGTGTACACTCACTCGGAAATGTTGCCGGCCAATGCCTATCCCAAATTTAAAAAATACCCGCATCTGGTTGGAAATTACGGCAACGCCTGGCATCGCCAGACAGAAGAATTCGAGAGTTTTAACGGCCCTATACTCTTTACGACCAATTGCCTGGTGCCACCCCGTAAGTCTTCTACCTATAACGACAGGGTTTTTACTACCGGAGCCACAGGTATGCCCGAATGGAAGCGCATAGACAAAATTTTGCCCAATGGACAGAAAGATTTCTCGGAAATCATTGCCCTGGCCAAAAAATGTCAAGCTCCCTCCGAAATTGAGCAAGGCGAAATTACTATTGGTTTTGCCCACAATCAGGTGCTTGCCCTGGCTGATCAGATTCTGTCTGCTGTCAATGCCGGAGCCATAAAAAAAATGGTAGTAATGTCTGGCTGTGATGCTCGTCAAAAAAGCCGCGAATATTATACTGAATTTGCCCGGCAATTGCCCAAAGATACGGTGATCCTGACTTCGGGTTGTGCCAAATACCGTTACAATAAACTGAAGTTGGGCGATATAAACGGAATCCCCAGAGTTCTGGATGCCGGTCAGTGCAACGACAGTTATTCCTGGGCTTTTGTGGCGCTTAAATTAAAAGAGATTCTCAAACTGGACGACATCAATCAATTGCCCATAGTATTTAATATTGCCTGGTACGAACAAAAAGCCATTATTGTACACCTGTCCCTGTTGTATCTTGGTTTTAAAAATACCCATGTGGGACCCACTTTGCCGGCCTGGCTGACACCGAACTTGTTGAAAACTGTGCAAGAATTATTTGGTGTTCAGACGATCAAAACAGTTGAAGATGATTTGAAGCTTTTTGACCTGGCGTAGTAACACTCTGGAGTATTAAGCTTTTCAGCCCTGAGCGGATATCTTATGGAAATCAATGATCAACTGGCCTTGTTTGTACTGAGCTTGAAAATCCTTGGCAGAAGGGGAGAATAATTAAAAATTGAAGTGTATAAAAATAATGACGCAATGAACAAACGAAGATTAGGAAAAACCGGATTTGAACTGTCCGAAATAAGCCTGGGAACCTGGCAGGTGGGTGGTAAATGGGGCAGCCCCTTTAGCCACAGTAATGCCGATGCCATTTTGAATGAGGCTGTAGACAAGGGTATCAATTTTATTGATACGGCCGATGTTTACGGAGAGGGAGAGAGCGAAAAAGCTGTGGGCAGGCTCTTGCGTTCCCGCAGCGAAAGTATTTATGTTGCTACCAAATGCGGACGTAAATTAAATCCTCACGTGGATGCTTCGTATCAGGTAGATGTCTTGCGCAAATTTGTCGAAGACAGCCTGCGCAACATGGGACTGGAAACCATCGACCTGATTCAGCTGCATTGCCCGCCTACCGAGACTTACGATCGTCCGGAGATTTTTGCCTTATTTGATACGCTCAAAAAAGAAGGCAAGATCAGGCATTTGGGAGTCAGTGTCGAAAGGGTGGAAGAGGCCTTAAAAGCCATAGAATACGACAATGTCTGCAGTGTACAGATCATTTTCAACATGTTCAGACAGCGACCGGCAGAAGATTTTTTTGCCCGGGCGGCTAAAAGAGATGTCGGCATCATTGTGCGGGTGCCCCTGGCCAGCGGCTTGTTGAGCGGAAAATACACAGCTCACACCAGTTTCGGCAAGGACGACCATCGTACCTTCAACCGCCATGGAGAAGCCTTCGACAAGGGAGAAACTTTCTCCGGAGTGGATTACGCTCAGGGTCTGGCCGCAGTGGAGGAAATCAAAAAATTATTTCCTGCCGAATCTTCCTTGTCAGCTCTTGCGCTCAGATGGATTCTGATGTTCAGCCAGGTTAGCACAGTAATTCCCGGAGCTTCCAGGCCCGAACAGGTGCTGGCCAATGTGCAGGCCATGGAATTACCTGCCCTGACAGAGGAACAAATGCAGGGAATTCGCAGCATCTACCAAGAGAGGATTTGGCCTTTGATCGCCAACGAAGCTTGGTAAAAGCTCCCGGTAAGATCCCCCGGTAAGATCCCCCGTAAGATCCCCCGTAAGAGCTCCCGGAAGAGCTCCCGGTAAGATCCCCCGGTAAAAGGAAAATCCGTTTTTAGTATCGATAGGGAAGTTTTATCTTCTGATCACCAGCACCCAGTCGGTATCCTTGTTGGGTGGAGTAAAAGCTTTGGCTTGCTCTGGGCCGGCGTTTTGCACTTGCGGCAAAGCCTGCTTTTCGCCGGTTTTGCTGTCTATCCAGCAGCAACGTGTGTAGCTTCCGGCATCCATATGCAGAGCGAAGCTTTCGCCATCCGGGGCGAACACCAGATATTGCTGTCCGGGTTCAGCCAGGGCATACACCCGTAAAGCTTGCTGATTAGCCAGGAGTTCGTCGTGAGGTCGCATACTATAGAAGTCCACTTCGTTGCGTAGTACCTTGGTCAGAATGTCTACATATCTTTCGGAGAGTTTGAATTCGTTGTCTTCGCTAAAGGGCAAGCCTTCGGGTCCGTAGGCGTAGAGTTCGTATTCGCTGGCGTGGCCGTTCCAGGTGAAGGAGGCCCCGGCAGTGGCACAGGCCCAGGCAGAGCGGCGCAGGTCGTCCTGAGTGGCTCCGGTGCGTTCGTGCCAGTAGCGTCTCCACAAGGCATTGCCTTCGCTCATAAAGACCGGTTTGCCGGCATAGCCCAGCAGACAGGCCATATGATGGGTCCAGGCATCCCGCCAGAGATGGCGTTCCAGACTTTTTTGAGGAGCGGCTATCTGGTGGTTCTCGATAGCGGCAAAAGTGTATTCGGGCAGCGTGTAGTGGTGTTCACGCGGAAATTCATCTTCGTAGGTACGCAGGTGATTGAATATATCGTATTGGCTGATTAGCCGGGCAAAGCCCAATTCCTGGTCTTCGCGGTCTCCGGGTACTTCCCAGACGTAATTCCAGCCCGCCAGATTGGCGTAAGGAGCCAGCCGGGCCACCATGTAGCGGACATAAAAGTCTTTTTCCTCTGCACTGAGAGCAGTCCAGGCCGGGCCATCGTTGCGGCTGCCGTCAACCCCCAAAAACATATGCACTCCCACGTCTTTGCTGTTGAGAAAGCCCAGGTGTTGTTCCATGCGTTTCCAGGCTTCCAGGTTCATGGTGGAAGAAGCTTTGCCCTCCTGGTATAAGGTCAGATCCATAGTTTCGGGTGCCGGTCCGTCTTTGTAGTATTGACCAAAACAGCACAAGGATAAAAGCCAGTTGACCTGTAAATGGTTGTAACCATGTTCTATCAGACGGCCGTACACATGTTCCCTGATCCAGTCGAAGTCCTGGCCAATAGAGCCGTGGCCGGTTTCATAATAGGATTTTAAATACACGGGTTCAGTGCCGTTGTAGGCAAACCAGTGAGGATTCTCTTTGTAGGCTTGAAGTACGCCTTTGCCGGCTCCTTCGGCTGTGCAGCTGAAACTGCCTTTGCCGCCCGGACTGCCGTCGCTCCAGCGGTATTCGTATTGCCAGATGCCGGTTTCGTCGGGCATAAAACGCATTTTCCAGATCTTGCCGCTGAGGGCATTGCCTCCGCCCTTGCCGTCACCGTCAAAGAAGCCGCGAAACTCAAGGCGGCGGCCCGAGGGAGCCTGGTAAGTGACCAGCAGCTCCACATCGGCAAAACGGTTTTGATAGGCGTTGTTGTTGCTTACCGAGGCTTCAAAAAGCCTGTACAAGGGCACAATAGTATTTTTGGCTCTGGTAAGCTCTTTTGCCTGCAGTTCTGCAGTGTTGTTCAGGCTGAACAGCATCAGCATCAGAAAAAGGATTTTCAGGGGGAGGACAGGTCGTTTCATTGTTGTATAGTTTAGTTATTAAAATCTTTATTTGAGAGCAATTTTTAAGACCACTGCACTGGCCGGTTCTAACTCAAGAGTAATTATTTGCTTGCGTATGGCCGGTTTTTTTAATTTTTGCCATTGGCCCTTC
>JAAZGQ010000328.1 GCA_012511135.1 Bacteroidales bacterium
GGCAGGGCTTCGGTGAGTCCGCGATACACGGCAAAGGCGCCTCCCCAGTCGCGGTTTTCTTCGCCGTAGGCTATCAGCGAGGCGTCTTTGTAGAAGCGGTCGATGATGGCTTCGAAGATACCGTCGCGCAACTGAAATTGTTTCATTTTGCTGTAGGGCTTGCCTTCGGCGTCAAAAGCAAAGCGTTCTTTTTTGGCGATTTGCTGTACCCGGGGATTTTCCTGCATGGCATGTTTTACTTCGGGCTTTACTTCGGGCATCATGCTGTCGACCGATTGGTTGGAGAACATGGCTTCGCCAAGCAGTTCCTGATTTTGGCTCAGATCCATGCGGGGTGAAATTTCCAGGTCGATGGCCAGGTTGTAGACATCCAGCATCATATTACGGATGTCCTCCTGAATCTTGTCAAGATCGGCTTGCTTGCAGATTTTGCCTTCGAGCAATTGTTTGGCGTAACCCACGATGCAATCCTGGGCTTCCCAGGCTTCGACTTCTTCTTTGCTGCGGTAGGACGAGGCGTCCGAGGGAGAATGGCCGCTGTAGCGATACGTGAGAACGTCAAGCAGCACAGGTCCTTGTTTGCCGTCGATCACCTGGCGTTTGCGGCGATAGGCATCGATGACTGCCAGAGGATTGTAACCATCTACCCTTTCGGCATGCATTTGTTCGGGGTTGACACCGGCACCGATGCGGGCAGCGATGTCGTAACCCATGGTTTCGCCCCGGGTCTGTCCGCCCATTCCGTACTGGTTGTTCATTATATTCAGAATAAAAGGCAGGCCGCCTTTCATATCGTCGTCCCAAAGGGTTTTGAACTGATCCATGGCGGCAAAAACCAGGCCTTCCCACACGGGGCCGCAGGCCATGGAGGCGTCGCCCAGATTGGCTACCACCAGTCCGGGTTTGCGGTTGACTTTTTTGTAAAGGGCTGCTCCTACGGCTATATCGCCGCTACCGCCCACGATGGCGTTGTTGGGATAGATGCCGAAGGGGGTGAAAAAGGCGTGCATACTGCCGCCCAGGCCGCGGTTGAAACCGGTGACCCTGGCAAAGATTTCGGCCAAAGCACCATAAACCAAAAAGCGGCGGGCCAGCTGGGCTGTGTCTCCTTTGAAGTTCATGCCGGCCACTTTGAGAGTGGCTCCGTCCAGAAATTCTTCCATGATTTTTTTCAGGCTGCCGGCGTCGAGCTTACGAATGGCCGACATGCCCTTGGCCAGTATTTCGCCGTGACTGCGGTGCGATCCAAAAATAAAGTCGTCTACGGTCAGGGTATAGGCCATACCTACGGCGGCGGCTTCTTGTCCGGCCGAAAGGTGGGCAGGGCCGGGGTTGTTGTAAGCTACGTCCCGGTAGCCTCCGGTGGTTTTGACCAGGTGGAGCATGGTTTCGAATTCCCTGATCAGGAACATGTCGTGGTAAATGTCGAGCAATTCCTGTTTGCTGAAATTGCCTTCGTCCAGTTCCTGTTTGGCTGTTTTCTTGTATTGGTTTACAGGAATGGGCTTGAATGTGATTTCCCCGGCTTTGCGCATTTCGAGGGGATCGATGAATAGTTGTTTAGACATAACAGAGGTATTTATATGTTTTAAAATTTTATGCAGTGTAGGCTGTTTCTTTGATGATTTCACTCACAGTGGGGTGAGGGAACACCACCTGTCTGAGCTCTTCGAGGCTCATTTCCTGCTCGATGGCCAGGCAGGCTCCCCAGATGATTTCGCTGCAGGGGTTACCCAGCATGTGTACTCCCAGCACCCGGCCGTTGCGGCTGTCGCTGATGATTTTGCACAGGCCGCTGCCTCCTTCGTTTTCGGCCACAAAGCGTCCGGCGTAGGCCATGGGCAGTTTGCTGA
>JAAZGQ010000329.1 GCA_012511135.1 Bacteroidales bacterium
ACCATTGCCGAAGAAGTCAGCGGCATGCCCGGCCTGGCAACTCCCGTCAAAGAAGGCGGAATAGGATTTGATTACCGCATGGCCATGGGTATCCCCGACTTCTGGATCAAACTGATCAAAGAATACAGCGACGAAGACTGGAAACCCGGAACCATATGGTGGGAACTTACCAACCGCAGAAAAGAGGAAAAAACAATCAGTTACGCCGAAAGCCACGATCAGGCATTGGTCGGAGACAAAACTATTATTTTCCGCCTTATAGATGCCGATATGTACTGGCACATGAACAAGGAAGACCAACACATGGTTGTAGACCGGGGAATTGCTCTGCACAAAATGATACGCCTCATGACTGCCAGCACCATCAACGGAGGCTATCTGAACTTTATGGGTAATGAATTCGGACATCCCGAATGGATAGATTTTCCGCGTCAGTGCAACGGCTGGTCTTACAAATACGCCCGACGTCAATGGAGTCTGCTCGAAAACCAACAACTCAGATACGCCGATTTGCTGGCTTTTGACAAAGCCATGATACAGCTGCTGAAGAAAAACAGCAAGGAACTTCCCTGCCAACGATGGCTACACGATCAGGATCAGATTATGGCCTTTGAGCGAGGCCCTCTCCTCTTTGTCTTCAATTTGCATCCCTCCAGATCCTATACCGATTACGGCATCCTGGTGCAAAAAGGAAGCTACAAAACCGTATTGGACAGCGATTCCAAAGAATTCGGAGGATTTGGGCTAGTAGACGATCAAATAGTACACACTACTACTCCGGCCCCGGAAAATCAGGGTTCCGGACTGGAATGGATACATCTCTACTTACCCTCCAGAACAGCTTTGGTTCTGAAACTACAATAAAGCCTTAAGCATGTCCATGCGCCCGGAAAAGCAAATCCTTAATCCGGTAAACTGAATCAATGAGCACGATAAACCAGGACAGCTCCTTTTTCGGGCTTTACTACGAAAACAGATTCCAGGGCTTCGTTTATGCTTCCCTGCCACCAATTACTCAGCTTTCGCCTGACTAAAGGGTATTTTAAACCCTCCACACTGACTATGGTTTGTGGATCGATCGCAAACAATGAGACTTGCTGACCGGGATAGCTGTTCATTCGCGTGAAACGACTGACCACATCAATGCGACCGTAGTCCGTCAGCATACTGATCCCCTCTATTCGCAAAGAGTAATCTGCTAATAATGAGATATTTGCTAAGGTATGATCTTCTCTGATGCCAGTGGCTCCCATAATGATAATTTCCTGAAAACCAACACGCTCACAATAGCTTACAGCCTTAGTCAAATCATTGGTTTCCTGCTCGTCAATGACCACAATCCGATCGGCAAAACGTTCTTTCAGGGACTGGCTCAGACTGTCCATATCTCCTACTACAGCAGAGGGTTCACGGCCGAATTTCAGCAGTTTTTCGGCCGCTCCGTCGCAACAAACAATATGTTCTGCCTGACGTAATATTTGCAATAACTCAGCTTTACTTGGAAAATCTCCGTTAGCCAGGATGATTGTTGTTGTCATGATTTATATCTTTAAAACAAACTTCAGCATATAATGTCTGGGAGCTAATACATAATAGCCTGCTTCCCGATAGGATGTTTCTCCGCTCAAAAAAGCAGCCTCATAGCCCCAGGCGTTGCACAGTGGTTGGTTACCCAGAATATTGTTTATATAAAAACCCAATTCAAAGTCACTGCTGCCAATAAAACTCCCCGAATATAAAGCTGAAAAATTAAACTGAGTATAGGCAGGCAAGCTAAATGCTTCGTGCTGAATATAGCTAAACTGCTGTTTTCCGGTAAATTTTCCCATCAGGCTAAGTTGCAGGGGACGGACGGGCTGATATTGAAGACGGGCGGCCGCTATGCACTGGGGAGAAAATGGCAAATCGGCTTCAGGATACAAGGTGCTGATTTGCTAATTTTCATCCAGAATCTCATTCCAGTCGGAAGCATTATCATAGGTATCGTAATACAAACTGAAATCTTTTATCTTATTGCTGCTCAGGCTCAGGTTGGCATCCAACTGCAGCTTATCGAAGGCTTTGATCCCGGCACTGATCTCAATTCCTCTGCGGTAACTGTCAGGAACATTGCTCATAAGCTTATAGCCTACTTCGTTGAGTTTACCTGTGGGAATCAGTTGATTGTGGTATTCCATATCGTAGAGGTTCAGGGCAAACATCCAATTTGATTTGTTGATAGAATAACCAAGTTCCACATCATACAGCCTTTCGGGCAAAACCTGGCGGCTGCCCCCTTTGACAGCATCCTTAAGATCTGCGCGGGTAGGTTCGCGATTGGCTATTCCTGCAGAAAGATAAATTTTTTGATCCTTTCCGATACGCCAGTTTATACCCATTTTGGGATTCCAGAAATGCCATTGATGTGACTGAGTCAAATCAAGCAAGTCGTCATCGTCTATTCCCTCCAGCTCGTATGCTACATTACGGTATTGCAGGTCGGCATACAAAAAAAGTTTGTTTCTGATGGCGTACTCGGCTTTGACAAACAGATTGCCGTCTGTCTTTTCTCCAAAGTTGCGTGCCCATTCAAAATTATCAGGAATAGTGTTGTTGCGTTCCAGCCAAAGGATACGAGCATAATGAACTCCTTCGTAATACGAATACATGCCACCGCCCTGGAGTTTGAGCCCGCCTTGCTGATAATTTAAATTGAAAAGTCCGGTATAAAAGCCATTGGCCATAAATTTCCCCCGGATATGATCGCTGCGGTCGTATTCTACTCCATCTATTAACTGATTGTTCAGACCCAGAGAAGAAAATTTTCGGCTTTGTTTATACTGTTCGTAATAGCCGTATCCGTCCGTATAATTCAGACCCGTATTCAACAAGAGTGATTCCGTCAGCTGTCGGGAATAAAAGAGCTGAATATGGTGTTGGCGATAATTGTCGCTTTCGTTGCCGTAATATAATCCTTCCCTGATGGCTCCGGCCGGATTGTAGCTAGGATCCAGAGCAATCTGTTCTTTGGAAGCTCCTTCCCAGGTGATGCCCGTATGCTGATTGCCGAAAATATAATTCAAACTCAGTTGAGCTTTAGCCCAGGATTTGCCAAGAGATCCATAGAGCGATTGATGCCGGCTCCAGCCGTTGCGCAGATAACCCTCGGAATTCAGTGCCGTATACCGAAGCTGCATCCGTAGCCCCCCGGGCAAAGCTGAAGAAGCCAGAGAGATACTTTGTTCAAACGTGCCGTAACTACCCGCTGTTGTGGAGGATTCTACGTAGTCCTGAGTTGACGGGCGTTCACTCAGCAAATTGACCGAAGCTCCAAAGGCTCCGGTGCCGTTGGCAGAAACGCCTACCCCACGCTGAATCTGCACTGTTTGCAGGGAGCCGGTCAGATTGGGAATATTTACCCAATACACTTCCTGCGACTCGGGATTGTTCATCGGAATACCGTTCAGGCTGAAATTGATGCGGCTGGCGTCCGTTCCCCTAATCATCAGAGCGGTATTGCCTGTGGCTGTTCCATTTTCGGAAGTGTGCACCAGGGAAGGAGTCATCCAGAGGACCTGAGGCAAAGAAGAAAGCACGTTCAGAGAGCGTATCTCTGCTTTGTTCAGGTTTTGATGCGTTACAGGGGTATTTTCTCCCGCATAGGAAGCAAGTACCACTACGTCGTCCAAATCCAATTGTTTGATACTGTCAGTTGTTTCGGCTGTCGTGCCTGTGATGGCCAACATGCCCGCCGCAAGGCATAAAAAAACCCTTTTCATGTTTTTCTGTTTTAATAGTGAAACATCAAAAGGGGTGCATGAGAAAGCATTTCCCGACGGTAGCATTATCTACATCCGGTCGATGGGTATAATCTCAGATCGCTCAGAGCTTGTGCTTTGTACTTGCTTTGGGTTCGTCGACTCAAAAAACAACATAAAGAGCAAGAAGCTCCGGGAACACCCCTAAAAATCTGCGACAAATGTACACAATATTTTTATCTGCCCCTATTTCAGGGCATATTTTAAAATTAATTATCTTTGTACACTTAATTAAAAAAGACATCATGGGAAAAGTTCTTATCATTGGAGCCGGCGGAGTCGGCAGTGTAGTAGCGTACAAAGTTGCACAACATCCCGAAGTATTCACTGAAATCGTACTGGCCAGCCGTACCAAAGCAAAATGCGACAAAATTGCTGCCTTTGTGGGCAATAACCGAATACAGACCGATCAGGTGGACGCTGATTCCGTAGAGCAGCTTATTGCTCTTTTCAAAAAACACCAACCGGAACTGGTCATCAATGTCGCCCTGCCTTATCAGGATCTCACCATCATGGATGCCTGCCTGGCCTGTGGCGTTCATTACCTGGATACAGCCAATTACGAACCCAAAGACGAAGCTCATTTTGAGTATTCCTGGCAATGGGCCTACAGGGAACGTTTCGAAAAAGCCGGTCTGACTGCCATTCTCGGTTGCGGTTTTGATCCCGGCGTGACTGGTGTATGGACAGCCTACGCCGCCAAACATCATTTTGACGAGATTCATTACCTGGATATAGTGGATTGCAATGCCGGAGACCATGGTAAGGCTTTTGCCACCAACTTCAATCCGGAAATCAATATTCGCGAAGTCACTCAAAAAGGCAAGTATTACGAAAACGGCCAATGGATTGAAACCGAACCCCATCAGATCCACAAAAGCCTTAATTATCCCGAAGTGGGGCCCAGAGAATCTTACCTGATTTATCACGAAGAACTCGAATCTCTGGTCAGGAATTTCCCGACAATCAAAAGGGCACGTTTCTGGATGACCTTTGGGCAGGAATACCTCACCCACCTGCGTGTGATTCAAAACATCGGTATGGCCGGAATAGAGCCTGTTCTCTTTAAGGGTACGGAAATCATCCCCATTGAATTTCTGAAAGCCGTTTTGCCCGATCCCGGGGAACTGGGAGAAAATTATACTGGTCAGACGTCTATAGGTTGTCGTATCCGGGGCAGCAAAGAAGGCCGTGAAAGAACTTATTATGTCTATCAAAACTGCAGCCATCAGGCAGCCTACAAAGAAACCGGTGCTCAGGGCGTCAGCTATACCACCGGCGTTCCGGCCATGTGCGGTGCCATGATGTTTATGAAAGGCCTGTGGCGCAAAGCCGGCGTTTACAACGTGGAAGAGTTCAATCCCGATCCTTTCCTGGAGGCCTTAGCCGAAAATGGCCTGCCCTGGCATGAACTCTTTGATGTAGATCTTGAACTCTAGATGGTGTTCAAGTCGGGTGCTTCGGGGTTTTAGATACCGCCTCTGCTCAATTCAATTACTTCAAGGTTTTAGATACCGCCTCTGCTCAATTCAATTACTTCAAGGTTTTCGATATTTCCTGCATTCAATTCCAGGCGCATTAGCGTACGAATGGTGTGAAATCCTTGTTTGCCGGCGGCTCCCGGATTGACACATAGCATTTCGTGTTGACGGTCAAACATGACCTTGGCTATGTGGGAGTGCCCGCAAATAAACAGATTTGGTTTGAATTTTTTAATCAGAGTCAGGGCTGTTGCGTCGTAATGACCCGGATATCCGCCGATATGCGTCATTAAAACCTTGATCTGTTCAAGCTCAAAAAACAAGTAGGAGCCGTAATTATACCTTAGAGGATAACCGTCGCAATTTCCGTATACCGCTCTTAGTGGCCT
>JAAZGQ010000330.1 GCA_012511135.1 Bacteroidales bacterium
ACACTATACTGTGTTCCTCGTTAGGAATAGAAGAATCGTCATAGATGTCCCAACCCGTAAGGCGGTTTAACTCATCGTAAGCAAAGACTTCCTTTTGGTAGTTCAGGCTGTCCTCACGGTAGAGTAAATTTCCTTCATTGGTAAAAGCATAACTCAGGTTCACAATTCCGGGGGCTTGAACGGTGGGGAGCGCTGCCAAGAACAGCAGAGATAGTTACTAAGAAACAGCAGGGAGCATTTTCGACAAATTCTTTGTGAAAGAGTCTGACAGGAGGGGTCTTACTAAAGAAAAACAAGTGCCCGGAAAACCGGACACTTGTCTTAAAAAAAAGAAGGTTGTCTCGCGACAACCAATCTTCATTAACCTTAAATCTAATACCATGAAAAACACAGTGCAAAAATAACGCTCAGAAAACTTCCCTGCAAATGTTTTTACATATTTATACTCGGGTTTAACGCGATTTAACTCTAAGTGTTGTTTTTACACTTATTATTGAAGATTTTCAACATATTTTTCCATCTCAAGCAGTGATCTAATACTAAAAGTCGGGTGTGAAAAAATACTGTTTCTTTTTATAGTGCTGTAAATTAATTTGTTCCAAAGCCATACAAGCTTCAAAGAGACTATAAAGAATCTTCAGGCTGGCCGATATCTAATTCTGATTCAAGCTGCCTTGTTGTTCAAAAAAAGACCACAGCTGCTCCTCTTTTGGAAAAGGAGCTTTAATGTTTAATTCTATTTTGCTTACCGGGTGTATGAAACGCACAGCAGCGGCGTGCAGGGAAATGCCCTTATTCGGGTTGGAACGCGGATAACCATATTTAAGATCCCCTTTGATTGGGCAGCCAATGCCTGCCAATTGGCAACGAATCTGGTGATGCCGGCCGGTTTTCAGATCAATTTCGAGTAGGGCATAGCGGTCGGAGCGCCCCAACAGCTTATAATCTAAAATTGCTTTTTTCGATCCCGGTTTTTCCTGCACACTGACGTAACTTTTATTTTGTTTTTCGTTACGCCATAAAAAATGCTCCAGCCGGCCTTCGGTAGCAGGAGGACTATTTTTGACCAGGGCAAAATAAGTCTTGTGAATTTCCCCTTTGCGAAACATTTCGTTTAAACGGGCCAGGGCTTTACTGGTTTTGGCAAAGATCACAACTCCGGTGACCGGCCGGTCCAGCCGGTGTGTCACACCCAAAAAAACATTGCCGGCTTTGTTGTAGGTTTGCTTAAGCCATTGCTTGATCTCTTCCTCCAGTGAGGGATCGCCCGTTTTGTCGGCCTGAACAATTTCTGAACAGGACTTATTTACAATAATCAGGTGATTGTCTTCGTAGAGGATAGTCATAAAATGCTTAGCGGTTCATTCCCCCGCAACAATGGATTACTTGTCCGCTCACATAAGAGGAAAGATCAGACCCGAGGAAAACACAAACATTGGCTACTTCTTCGGGACTGCCGCCTCTGCGCAAAGGAATTCCATCGCACCATGATTTGCGAACGTCTTCGGGTAATTGGGCAGTCATTTCGGTGATGATAAAGCCGGGAGCAACAGCGTTGGCGCGTATGCCCCTGGAGCCAAGTTCGGCAGCCACCGATTTGGCCAGGCCGATCATGCCGGCTTTGGAGGCCGAATAATTGGCTTGCCCGGCATTGCCCGAGACTCCTACTACAGAACTCATATTGATAATGCTGCCTCCGCGTTGTTTCATCATTACGGGGGTGAGGGCATGAATAAAATTAAAGGCTGATTTCAGATTTATGTTGATTACGGCATCCCATTGGGTTTCTGTCATGCGCATCATTAATCCGTCTTTGGTGATTCCTGCGTTATTGACAAGAATGTCGATTCTGCCAAATTCCTGTACTATATCGTTGACTACCTGATGAGTTTGTTCAAAATTGGAAGCGTCAGAAGCGTACGCTTTTACCTTGACTCCGAAGGCAGCAATTTCTGCTTCGGTTGCTTGAACTTGTTCATTCAAAAACAAATCAGTAAAGGCAATATTGGCACCTTCGGCTGCAAAACGCAGAGCAACAGCTCTGCCAATACCTCTGGCAGCGCCCGTTATTAAGGCAGTTTTTCCTTCTAATAATTTCATACTCGTAATTTTTGTTTAGGGTAAAGTGAAAGCGTATAGCTTTCGTAATTACTGTTTTATTGAATTCCGCAAAAGTAAGGTTTTCCTATGGTTTAGCAAGCGGGGAGCATAAAAAAGACCACAGAATTCCTGTGGTCTGACTTGTTAAGACGGCAAGTGGAGAAGCTTTTTTAGAGCTTGGCCACGTTTTTTGCCAGCTTGGATTTTAAATTGGCTGCTTTGTTTTTGTGAATAACCCCCTTTTTGGCCAAACGATCCAGCATGGAAACAACACCGGGAAACATTTTTTCAGCTTCGGTTTTGTCGGTAGTTGTGCGGAGATTGCGGACAGCGTTACGGGCAGTCTTGGCATAATAGCGGTTGTGCAGGCGTTTGGCCTGTGTCTGGCGAATTCTTTTGAGGGATGATTTGTGGTTTGCCATTGTTTTTTTCTTTAGTGTTTTTTGTAGCCCATAGCGGAATCGAACCGCTCTTTCAAGAATGAAAATCTTGCGTCCTAACCGATAGACGAATGGGCCAGCCTGTGGCAAAAATGCGGATCAGCCATTGCTGGCGCTAATTTTGCGGCTGCAAAGATAAGACGATTTTATTTTCCGGCAAAAGTTTTTGATAAAAAAATTTATCCACCCGCATGAAATTTCGAAATCAGCTGATTATCAACATTACATTCGGGTATTTCAAAGTCAATCCATTTCCCTGTCATACACCCGGGAACATAGTGCATCAAAGAGTTTATTTTTGATCAAATGTATTGAGAGTTGCTTCGTAAGCTTCTTTGTCTGTTAGCAAGTCCAGGGCTTTCTTTATACATTCGTCCTCTTTGAGAGACTCTTGAATTTCTCCTTTTTGATAATAATAACGCCTTACTATTTCCAGACTTAAGATGCGCTCAATTTCGGTTCTGAAGGTTTCCAAATCTTTGTCCAAGTCGTGAACCAGCTTCGATTCAAGAGATTCGAAATCTTCGCTTAGCTCTTCCCAATAGCCTTCGGATTCCAGAAGTTTTTTGAGTTCCTTAAGTTTGGTTTTGCTGTACAACTCATAAGTAAAATCCCTGCGATGAATATAATCCCTGAAATCGGCATAATCCTGTTCGCTTAATTTAAAACTTTCTACGGGAGCTATTTTGGCATGTTTGCGGTAGTATTCGTTGGCAAAATCGAAACAATACCGGTTGTTTGCCAATTGCCAGCAAAAATTGGAATATTCTTTTTCGGTGCATTCCACATCGGGGCTGATACCGCCTCCGTCCCTGACCGGACGGCCGTTTCGGGTAGTGAATTGCTTGTTCAGGCTGTCGGGCATCCTCCCGCTACCGCCATTGGCATAATCGACGGCTTGAATACAGCGTCCACTGGGAATGTAGTATTTGGCGGTGGTCACTTTGAGTACACCGTTGTAAGCCAGCTCCCGGGTGGTTTGTACCAGGCCTTTGCCAAAGGTGCGACTGCCCAGAATTACCGCTCTGTCCAGGTCTTGCAGGGCTCCGGCGACAATTTCCGAAGAAGAGGCCGATAATTTGTTGGTGAGCACAACCACAGGCATATCTTTAAACAAGGGCTCTGTGAGGGTTTTGTAGGTTTTGTCCCATTGGGGCACTTTGCCCTTGGTGGTGACTATAATTTCGCCCTTATCTACAAACAAATTACAAATGGATACCGCTTCGCTCAGTAAGCCGCCTCCGTTGTCCCGCAAATCCAGAATGAGACTGTGAGCACCTTGTTTGTTCAGACTGATCAAAGTCTGTCTGAGTTCCTGATAAGATTTATCTGTGAAACTGCTCAGATAAACATAGGCTACGCCGGGTTTCAGCAAACCGGAGTATTCTACCGGGTTCATTTGGATCAGTTTGCGTTGAATTGTTTTTTTTATCAGTTTCTTTTCGCCTTCGCGTCTTATCAGCAACTCAAGGCTTGTGTTGGGTTGACCTTTCAGGCAGTCGCTGGCAAAGGATACGCTTTTGCCTTCCATACTGATGCCGTCTATTTCGACCAATTCATCTCCAAAAAGCAGGCCGGCCTCCTGGGCAGGCAAGTTCTCGTAAGGTTCTGCAATGATGATTGCAT
>JAAZGQ010000331.1 GCA_012511135.1 Bacteroidales bacterium
CTGGTCTGGATATTGTTTCCAGTTCGGGTAATCCCGGTAGCGGCTCTTCGATGCGTATTCGTGGAACCTCTTCAATCACCGGAAATAAAGAACCCCTTATAGTTTTAAATGGTATTCCCTACGAAGTAGATATCAAGGATTTTGACTTTGCCACCTCCAACGAAGAGGATTACGCCGAATTGTTGAGCATAAACCCCGACGATATTGAACAAATCACTGTACTGAAGGATGCTGCCTCAACGGCCATCTGGGGATCCAAAGGTGCCAACGGGGTGTTGATGGTGACCACTAAAAGAGGAAAGGCCGGGCCGACTTTGGTGCAGTACACCTATAGGTTTACCCGCGCCGTACAGCCCAAAGGTATGAAAATGCTCAACGGGGACGATTATTCCATGATGATCAAACAGGCATACTTTAATCCCATGCAAAATGAAACAGCCGCAGACATCGATGAATTTAAGTATTCCGACACTTTTGTTGAATACGAAAATTTCAACAACAATACCGACTGGGTAAAAGCCGTTTCCCAGACAGGTTATACTCACGACCACTACGTGAACGTTTCGGGTGGGGGTGAGCGTGCCACTTTTAGAATTTCAGGAGGTTTTTACGACCAGACAGGTACAATAATTGAGCAGCATCTCAATCGCTTCACTTCCAAAGCCCATCTGGATTATGCTGTTTCGGATCGCCTTAAGATTATTTCGGACTTTTCGTTTACTCATGTAGATAATCAAAGGAACTATTCCAACCTTTTAGGCACGGCTTACTCAAAAATGCCCAACGTGAGTATTTACGAACAAGACAGAGAGGGTAACGATACCGATGTCTTTTATAATATCTCACGCAACTCAAGTTTGAATCCTGCTCAAAGAGATATGATCAATCCGGTGGCGATTGCCAAACTTGGAGTAAATAATCTGAAAAGCTACCGTGTAGTACCTACTTTTCAGTTACACTATAATCTGACGGGAGATCATTCCCGTTCGCTGAAATATCAGATGTACGTCTCCTTTGATATAAATAACAACAAAAACTCTGGATTTTTGCCTTGGGAGGCTACCAATAATCTGTGGAACAGCTCGGATGTAAACCGTTCAGAAAGTAACGACTCAGAGTCTCTTTCGGTACAAACAGAAAACGTTATAAACTGGCAACCCAAACTGGGTAATGATGATCACAGCCTGACGGTGTATGGAGCCCTGCAGACCAGGACGGGTAATTCAGGCAGTCAGAACATTTCCAGCTACGGCCTTTTCTCCGCCAACACAAAAGATGCCTCCAACGAAGCTTATTTGCAAAATGTTGCTACAGGTCGTTCTAACTGGCGTTCAATGGGTCTTGTAGGACGTGTGCATTATGCCTACAAATCAAAATACATTATTTCGGGTGTACTCAGACGAGACGGCAGTACTAAATTCGGAAACGAGCGCAAATTCGGTAATTTCCCGGGTATTTCGCTGAAATGGATTGTTTCGGACGAGGTCTTTATGGCCAATACCAGTTCCTGGCTGAGCATGCTGGCTTTTCGTCCCAGCTGGGGTATGAGCGGCAGTCAGCCAGGTGCAGAATATTTGCACTTCAGCCGTTATGCAGCCTACGACAGTTACCTGGGCAAACAGGCAACCCGGCCGGTCAGCCTGAGGTTGTCCGACCTGAAATGGGCTACGGTGAGTTCATGGAACCTGGGAGCCGACGTGGGTTTCTTCAAGGACAAAATCGTTCTGGACATGAACTATTACCACAAGCGTACCGAAGATATGTTGTTTACGAATATTTCTCTGCCCTCAACCTCGGGTTTTGGCAGCTTGTCTTATGCCAATGCCGGAACAATGGACAACGACGGCTGGGAATTTAACGTGTATACCAACCGTCTGTATAAAAGCGGCGATTTTAGTGTAGATGTTAATTTTAATATATCCAATTACGTTAACACCATCATTGCCCTGGACGAGAGAATCCTGGCAAACTACAACAAAGAATACGATTTTCGTAATGGTACTTATATGACCCGCTTGCAGGAAGGCCACTCTTTTGGCTCGATTTACGGATTCGAATATGAAGGAGTTTATCAATACGATGAATACGACGAGGAACACGGACACACTGATGCTCCGGTGGCCAGAGATGCAGAAGGAAGAGTCATTACAGACGAAAAAGGTAAAGCCCTGCCCATGGTTTTTGCTGCAGGTACTACTGTTGAATACGAATTCAGAGGTGGTGACGCCAAATACAAGGATCAGAACAACGATGGTAGTATAGATGAGCTTGATATTGTTTATCTGGGCAATTGCAACCCGCTTTTTAACGGTGGTATGGGCTTAACCCTGCGATACAAAACATTTACATGTACAGCCTTTTTCAACTATCGTTACGGTAATAAAGTCGTCAATGCAGCCCGTATGAACGCTGAAAACATGTACGATAACGACAATCAGAGTATAGCCGTTAACTGGCGCTGGCGTAAGGACGGTGACATTACCGAAATACCCAGGGCTTTATACAATTATGGCTACAACTGGCTGGGTAGCGACCGTTTTGTAGAAGACGCCTCTTTCTTGCGTTTCAAATATTTGACATTTAATTATGTACTCCCTTCTAACTGGTTAAAACCATTGGGAATATCGCGTGTAAGCACCTATCTGACCTTCAACAACTTGTATGTGTTTACCAAATATTCCGGAATGGACCCCGAGATCGGTTATGGTAATTTCGGTATCAGCACAGAC
>JAAZGQ010000332.1 GCA_012511135.1 Bacteroidales bacterium
AATCGTTCTTTGTAGAATTTCCATTCGCAGAGCCAGTCGGATTCGATCCAGCCGGTATCCAGATGGATCACGTCGCAGGGATAGCCCTCGCTGCGCAGGCGCTCACAAATGTCCTTTACTTCTTCTTCCGAAAAATAAGTCATGCGACTCATCCAGGTGCCAAAACTCCACAAGGGGGGCATTTGAGGAAAGCCGGTGAGGCGACGGTAATTGTAAAGTATCTTTTCGGGCTCGTCAGCTGCAATTAAAAACAAATCCAGGCAATCTTCGTCCACCATAATCTGAGTCGAACGGCTGGAATGGTCTGCCAGAGAAAATTTAGCATAAGCACTGGTATGCAAAAAAAGGCCGTAAGACTCCGAGGATAGGTAAAAGGGAATATTTTTGTAGGTTCGGCGGTTGTTTACTCCTTGCCCGTCCTGATTGTACAAGGCCGTGGTTCTGCCCGAAAGATCCATTTTGGCAAAACGTTCACCTGTCCCAAAAAAACATTCGTCGGGTTTGGCATGAAAGGCACAAGTCATTCTGCGGACATTGCTATCTTGTTCCACATACGCCAGGGCAAAGGCATCGTGCCTGGCCGGAGAGAACATGTCGTAGGCCGACAGGCGAATTTCTTTTTTCCCGTCGGGATAAAGCCTCAGATCGATCGTTTCATCGGGAGCGGGTTGCAGATCGCTCCACCAATCCGTTTCAGCTTCGGCAAAACAGATCATGGCTCTGAGCACTTTTTGTCTGTCATAGACCAACCATTTTTCGGGCTGTTTTTCTACAAACAAGGGCTCCACTTTCAATTCGGGATCCAGTTCGAGCATTTCGGAATCTTCTCTCAATACCTTGCCTGCGGCTGTGGTCAATCTCAAAATGGCTGAACCGTATGCTCTGAGTCGCAATGTGAATGTTACGCGGGGCACTGAAACATCAGGACGGATCTCGTTGGAGTTTTCCTGTTGCTGAAAAGGCAGTTGTAAGAGGACGTCTGTGTCTTCAACCGTGATATCCAGCGGCCTGCATGCTCTCCATAATCGCTCCCCCTTGTTAAGCTCCGTATCAAAATCCAGAAAATCGAAGAGCTGATAATTGCTTGGTCTCATATCGGATATAACTGAGTTTATTAAAGTTGAAACTGCAAAGAAAACAAAATAAACCAGATCTAACACCTTTTAGGGACTTCGGCTTTTTTGAATTTTAGAATCTTTATATTCTGTAATGTTCCCTTTTGAAATACCTCCGGCTGTACTGCACTATGCTCTTAACAAAGTAAAATCATCTGAAGCTTTATCCATCTGAAATTTTATGCGTATTTTTGGGCATAATTCAGTTGTCAAGGTTTATTATTAATAATCAATTTTGACTGTTTACTCTTTTTGTAACATGCATTTATACACTGTAAGAACTTCCTTGTTAACTTTGAAATACTTGTATTGCTTGTCTTTATGTTTTTTTGGGCTGTTGTTTTCTGCACAAGAGCTACAGGCCCAAGCCATTGAAGAAGGACTCTTATTGCATTACAGTTTCGACACTATAGAGGACAAGTCTATTCCAGATATATCAGGCAACAATAACCACGGCAGCATTTACGGATTAGCAGCTCAGACCGCAGGCTGGTCGGGAAATGGGCTTGAATGTGTAGAAGTAGGTGATTATACCCTGTTGCCCAATAACATCAATGCCAGCCTGAGTGATTTTAGTGTTGCCGTATGGGTAAAGGGAAATGCTTCCTGGAATACCTGGAGCAGATTCTTCGATTTTGGCCGGGGCACCACTCACTACATGTTCTTAACACCTTCGGCCGGAAACGGAGCTACCCGTTTTGCCATAAAAAACGGAGGAGAAGAACAAATTATTGATGCCACCAACCTGCTGCCCTACAACGAATGGGTTCATCTTTGCCTGACTGTAGATTACACCGACGACACGGGCCTGGGGATACTTTATATCAACGGAGTAGAAAGCGGTCGTAATGAAAATATCAGCATTACACCGGCCATGTTAAGCCTGGATGCAGAAACCAATCAAAATTACCTGGCCAAGTCTCAATTCAGCGATCCCGGACTGAATGCTGTTCTGGATGACTTCAGATTATACAACCGGGTGTTGAACACCAGCGAAATTGCTTTACTCAACGGTTTTCCCATAGAACTCATGCAGCAACATCAGGCATTGGACCTGGGCGATCTCAGTCAGCTAAGCACTGATCTGGAACTACCT
This sequence comes from Bacteroidales bacterium, assembly GCA_012511135.1. GTDB lineage: Bacteria > Bacteroidota > Bacteroidia > Bacteroidales > UBA1402 > UBA1402. Next base: position 2,212 of record JAAZGQ010000332.1, read on the forward strand.
CTGCGTATGGGCGACCAGGGCGTAGAGATCAGTTGGAGCTCGAGTCATCCCGACATTATTTCAAACCAGGGCTTGGTACAAAGACCAGAGTATTTCAATGCCAGCGTCACTTTAACTGCCACACTCAGTCTGACGCAGGATGATAAAACCTACCGCCTGACCAAAGTCTTTTATGCTGTTGTTTTGGCCCTCAAACTACCCGAGGAATTACTTGCCCGCTGGACTTTTGACAGCGACAAACTATTGTTCAGTCCGGAGCAAATCCAGGTGTTGGATGCATCCGCCAATGGCTTTACCGGCACTTGCATGAACCGGGCAGACATTATTACCATAGGCGAAAATCCCCGGTTCAACGTACTGAATCTGGGCAATTCCAACGGTTATTTCGATATGGGAACCGACATCGGAGCTGCCATATATGCCCTGGAGGATTACAGCATAGGTGTTTTTTTCAGAGTTGACGAGAACTATACTAACCTGGGTGCTTACGGCAACTGGATCTGGAATTTTTCCAATTCTGACCAGCTGGGCACCGATGCCAACGGAGCCCTGTGGGGAGCTCTGAGATCCCAACAACACACCATCTGCAAAACACATTACAACACAGAACAAACCGTACAGCTGGGCTCGCCTGCCCCGCAAGGCAGCTGGCACCACATGGCTGCCACCTACGATAAAGCAACTCAAACCGCTACTCTCTATATTGATGGAGTGGCGGTAGCCAGCAATAATCAGGTAAGCTATACCTGCGCCAATGCTCTTACATTAAGCGGTCGCAACGGCACATTGTTCAACTGGCTGGGACGTTCCTGTTACGCCGGGGATGCCTATCTGGCTCAAACGCTGCTTTACGATTTTCAGCTTCACCGGGTGGCTTTATCCCAGACTGAACTCCACAATCATTTCAATATTGCAAGCACGCTAAACGCCCTTAATTCAGCATACGAACAGAATCCCGATTATCATAATCCTAACTTGTCACTGGAATTCGAGGCCTTGAATCTGGAAGATACTCAAGCACTTGACCACGACTTGCTTTTGCCTGCTTTCGGTCAGATTGACCCTGGAATAATTATCAGCTGGAGTTCGAGTCATCCGGAAATCCTTTCTAACAATGGTCTGGTTAATCGTCCCGACTACGTTGATTTCACGGTCACTCTGACAGCAACTTTGAGAAGTGGAGCCGACTACCTGCTCAAAACTTTTCAGGTGGTGGTCAAGGCCAACGAAGGAAGTTCCTACTCAGGCCATCTTTTGTTACATCACGATTTTTCACAGACCGAAGACAGCCTGGTAAAAGATCAGGCAGAAAGACATTTTGATGCCGTTATGAAAGGCGGAGCTCTTATAAAAGAAATTGGGCTTAACGAGCATAGTTTCAAGGTTCTTGATTTGGGTAAGGAGCAAGCTTATCTGGATCTGGGTGCAGAAATCGGAATCATCATGCAAAGCCTGTCAGACTTCAGTATTGCCTGCTATTACAGAATTGACAAGGATTACCAGGACTTAAACTGGAACGGCAATTGCCTGTGGAATTTTTCCAACTCCGATAACATATACACTGAACCTTTGGGCTATATGTCGGCGTTTCTGAATAATCAAGGGTATTACATTTCAACCGGCGACTGGATTGAGGAACAAAGCCTGACAACAGGTAAAACTGCCGGCAAAGATGCCTGGCATCATTTAGCCTACACCCAGCAAGCCAACACCGGAACTTTATACCTCGACGGTCTTGTTGTCAACTCTGCTCCCATCAGTGCCTTGCCTTTCAATACCCTGCAAAAAAGCGGTCTCAGCGGCACTAGCTGTAATTGGATAGGACGCTCTCCCTATGAGGGCGATGTCTACCTGCAAAACACTTTGGTTTACGACTTCAGGGTGTATAACAAAGCACTCAGCAGCTACGAGATTTCCGACAGCCTCCTTGATGTACGCAACACACTTGCAGCACTTGATTTTGCTTACAGCCAGACTGAGCCTGTTGCAAATCCGGCAGAAAAAATTCAGGACACAGAGCTGTACAACGGAGCAGCTCAGCTCTTGCTGCGAGGGATTGCAGCAGGAGATCAAATCCGTATTCTTTCGTTGACAGGTTCAGTTATCAAACTATATTATTCAACAA
>JAAZGQ010000333.1 GCA_012511135.1 Bacteroidales bacterium
AAGGAGGCAAAATCGGCAAAAACCCGGGCGGTTTGTTTAACGACTTGGTCGTAATTGCTGTCGTCACGGGGAATAACGGCTGCCCCCTGACTGATGTCCATATTCTTGTAGCCCTGGTTTTGCAGCCAAAGGCCGAAACCCGAGAGCGAAGTGGTGAGCGTAGGCACCGAAAAGGCCAGGCTTTCGAGCGGGGTATAGCCCCAGGGTTCGTAATACGACATAAAAGCCGTCAGGTCGAAAGCCTGCAAAAGATCGTAATAGCTTTTGTCGAAAATGCCATCGTGTCCGTGCAGATAGCAGGGCACAAAGATGATTTTTACTTTTTCGTCCCGGTCGTTGGTAAAGCCAAGGTATTTGATAGTGTTGAGCACACTGTCCTGCTCAATGTGGTTGAGCCAGTGGGTGTTGAAGGGGTGATAAATGGGGCCTGCCGGTTCAGGCCCGGCGGGCGTATCGGCTGCAGGCTCTTGTTGGGAGCCTGTTGTGCCTGCTTTGCTCTTTTTGAGCGCTTCGAGCCGTTCGAGCACTTCCTGACGGGCAGCGCTGACATCGCCGGGCACCAGAATATAGGCCAGTATCTGCCGGTCGAGACTCTGGTCGTGACGCAGCTGATGCAGGCTTTCGATAAAGACGTCCAGGCCCTTGTTGCGAAACTCGTAGCGTCCGCTGGTGGCCAGCATTAGTACGTTTTTTTCGAGCTTATAGCCCAAAATACTTTCGGCTACTTCGAGCAAGAGCCGGCGGGCGGCTTTGCGTTTGTTGACAGCCACGGCTCCCCGGGGCACAAAATCGTCCTCGAAGCCGTTGGGTGTTACCAGGTCGGGAGCCTTACCGAGCAATTGAGCACATTCGCAGGCAGTGATACCGCTGACAGTGGTAAAGCAATCGGCCTGAGCCGCGGCTGTTTTTTCGACCGAATGCTTGGCAACCATATTGAGCTCGCGGGCCATCTGATCGCCCTGATATCCCTCCATGTAGCCATAGAGTTTTTTGCCGTTGCCGCTGATGGAACGGCCAATGGAGGTGGCGTGGGTGGTAAAGACAGTGGCCACGGCGGGCAGGTGTTTTTTGACGTAAAGCAGGCCCAGGCCGGTGGTCCATTCGTGAAAATGGGCTACTGCGGCAGGCTTTTGCTCCCGGTGGAAACTATACCAGCTGCGGATGACCTCGCCACAGGCATAAGCAAACATACAGGCTTCGTCGAAATCGCCGTAAGCTTCCATGGAATCAACGCCGTACCATTCCCAAAACTGAGTGTAGATCTTGTTTCTGGAAGCGTAGTATTTTTTGAAATCTAACAGTATCACCAAAGGCTCTCCGGGGATGTTCCAGCGTCCGCAGCGAATACTTAACTTATCCTGCCGGCGGGCGTGTGCGCACCACTCGTCCAGAGGGCCGGTACTTTCGATGAATTCAGCCTTTTGTTGCTTGCTTCCCAAATCGGGGCCTATATAGCAGAGGGCCTCCCCGTAGAGGACTTTGAGTTGCTTTGCATGCGTCGACAAGACGGTGTGGATACCCCCTACTTTGTTGCAGACTTCCCAACTCGATTCAAATATTCTGTCGGGAAACCGGCTATCGTTTACCTTTTTGGCCATACCTTTTCTACTTCATTTTTGAAGACTGCAAAGGTAATCAATCTATTCCATATATAGAATAATTGTGGGCCGCCGACTGCTTATTTTTCTTATTTTTATACAAGAAATATCAGGCTTTCAGGCTGTAAAACAGGCTTTTTCTCTATCTGTGTTCCGTCTTCAGCTTCACACTATTAACTTCACACGTTTCACTTTCCACCTTCCACTTTAACTCAGCATCACCTGTCCGCCGGTGATGGGCAGCGCCTGGCCGGTTTCGCCGCATTGATCCATCAGATAAAGCACGCCCTTGCTCACGTCAAGTGGCGAGCAGCCTTTGCGCATGGGCACCTGGGACAGGTAAAAATCCTTGACGTCCTGAATGCTTTTGGCACCCGGTACTTTGCCGGCCCTGAGGTATTGCACAAAGAGTCCGTTATCGGGATTACTCCAGAGGGGCCCATCGTAGAAATTACCCGGGCAGATGGAGTTGACCTTGATGCGGAAGGGAGCCAGTTCCAGAGCAAAAGACTGACTGAGGCCTATGCCGCCGAATTTACCGCCGGCGTAGGCAAAATTGGCTTTGCTGCCTCTCAGGCCCGATTTGGAATTGATCTGGATGATGTCGGCATAATAGTCGGGGCCGGCATAAGCCGTTTGCAATTTCATCACGCTGCTCACTACCTTGGTACAATAGAAATAGGCGTTGTAGTTGATTTTGGTCACCAGGTCGAAGCTTTCGGGAGTCATTTCGTCCAGGCCGCCGGCTCTGAGGATACCCGCGTTGCTGATAAAGCAGTCGATGCCGCCGAAATGACAAATGCTTTGGTACACCAGCTGCTCTATGCTGGCGGTCTTGCTGACATCGGTCTGTACAAACACCGCCCGGTTGCTGCGGGCCTTTTGGTTGAATTCAGCCACGGTGGCCAGGCCGGTTTCGCTGTTGAGGTCGGCTACCACAATATTGGCCCCCTCTTGCAGGAGCTCGTCGGCTATGCCCCGGCCAAAACCCTGGGCGGCTCCGGTGACTACAATCGTTTTGTTTTGGGCCCTGCCTGCCAGCGCACCGGCGGCTATGCTGCGGCGGTAGTTTTCGACCTCCCAGTGGTCGATAAAGTCTATTTGTTCCTGGCTCATGGGATGCGGGCCTCCAAAAGCTTCGGAGATGGCGGCAATCCTGATGCAATCTTCGAATACATCGAGAATGGTGTCGCATTGGGCTGCGTTATCGCCCACGGCCACTATTCCCAGACCCTGCAGAGCAATTACTTTGGGCTGATAGCCGAAATGCTGCCTGAAAAAGGGCAGTATTGTTTTGGCTTCGTCCAGCACTTCGCGGGTGTCGGCTTTGTTGATGAACAATTGATTGGATTTGCAATACACTATGGCATCGGGCGTAAAGGGCCGGCTGATGCGTATGTAATTTTCTTCCTTTTCGCAATAATGGGCTATCAGCTTGTTGTTGCGGATTTTGAGCGTTTTCAGCTGAAGCGGCCCATGCTTTTGTTGCTCCGTTTCGGAAACCAACATACGGAGAGCGGGTAAAACTTCGCTCACCCGGGGCGGTACGGGACTGTCTTCTGCCTGCATATAAGCCTGCAGTGCCTTGGATCTGGCGGCGGCTCCGCGGGCAGCTGTTTGCATTTCATTGTCCAGCACGGAGAGGATGTGGTCGTAGGTACGACGAATCTCTTCGATGTCGTTGGC
>JAAZGQ010000334.1 GCA_012511135.1 Bacteroidales bacterium
CCCATCTTAACAGCGGTTCTGACTGCTTCAGCTATTTCCACAGCGCTGTAATTGTCCGAGCCAAAAGTGCCCATGCCAATGACAGGAATTTTGTCACCCGTAGCCAAACGAACAACAGGCACTAAACGGGGATCAACCGATTTCATTTCTTCGTTCATAAAAATCTTCTTTATTTGCCGGCTTTTTGGGCCATCAGGCCATAAGCCAGTACTACAACAAAACACAACATAGGTACAATATATGCCAGATTAATTCCGGCCAGGTCGGAAATCTTACCCTGCAAAGGAGTCAATAAGGCTCCGCCCAGAATGGCCATAATCAATCCCGAAGCACCGATTTTGGCATCCTCGCCCAAACCGTCCAAAGCAATACCATATATAGTGGGGAACATCAAGGACATAAAAACCGAGACGCCCACCAGCATAACAATCAAAAACATGCCGCTGCCTCCGGCAAGTATAACAGCCGCCGTACAAATAATATCGGCTACCGCGGCATATACAAGCAAACGGGAGGGTCTTATATAACGCATCAACCAGGTAAAAATAAAGCGGGATACACTGAAACAAATAATTGAAAGTAAATACACACTGGCAGCCGATTGCTCATTAATACCCAATTCCTGCATGACTATGCGGATGGTAAAAGACCAGACTCCGATCTGTGCTCCTACGTAGAAAAATTGAGCAACAACACCCCAGCTGTATATTTTATTTTTTATCAATCGCTTAAAAGTTGCACCCAATTTAAGAGACTTGTCGTTGTTTGCATTTTTGGGCATCCTCGAGAAAACCATAATCAAAAGAATGACTAATAATACAAAACCAACCCCCATATAGGTGGTAGTAACTGCATCTAGTTCTCCGGCCTGCATCAGCTTTAATTGCTCAGCACCCAATTGTGAACGTTGGGTAGCATCGGCGCTGTTCAATTCTCCGAGAATAAAATACTGACTCAGCAGTATGCCGGTTATGGAGCCCAGGGGATTGAAAGCCTGTGCCAGATTCAGCCTGCGGGTGGCTGTTTCGGGCGATCCCATACTCAAAATATAAGGATTAGCCGTGGTTTCCAGGATGGAGCAGCCTCCGGCCAGTACATAAATGGCAAATAGGTAAAAACCATAGCTGGCAGCCTGTCCGGCCGGATAAAACAACATGGCTCCAAGAGCATACAGAGCCAAACCCAGCAAGACACCCGATTTGTATGAAAAACGTTTGATAAACAGGGCTGCCGGTAAAGCAAAACAAAAATAAGCGCCATAAAACGACAGCTGTATCAGTGAGGTCTGCACATCTGTCATACTCATAATTCGTTTGAATGCAGACAACAAAGTATCTGTCATATTGTTGGCGATTCCCCAGAAATAAAAAAGACTAGTCACCAAAACAAAAGGCAACAAGAATTGTCTTGTTACCACCTTTACCTGTGTTCTTGTCATAGTTGTCAGAGACTGAAAAAGTAAGGGGAAAGCAAGTAACTGCTTTCCCCCGGAATAAAATCATTTATAAATTGGACCAAAATTGTTGCAGGCACGAAAATCGGACGATTCCGGATCCATACCAAAAGCACTCCATGCTGCCGGACGGAAGATTTTATATTCGTCCACATTATGCATACAAACCGGAATCCTCAGCAAAGAGGCCAGGGTAATAAGGTCGGCTCCAATATGTCCGTAATTGATGGCTCCGTGGTTGGCACCCCAATTGTTCATGACGCTGTAGACATCCTTGAATTGCAGCTTATTGCACAAACGGGGAGCAAACCAGGTGGTCGGCCAGGTTTTGTCGGTACGATTGTTGATAATTTCGTGGGCTTCTGGTTGAATATCCACGGTCCAGCCTTCGGCAATTTGCATTACAGGGCCCAGGCCTTTAATTAAATTGATGCGGAACATGGTCACGGGCATACCACCTTTGCTCAGGAAGTTTGATGAATAACCTCCACCTCTGAAATAACCACAATTGGCAGGTGACCAGGTAGTGGCTTTGAGGCATTTATCTACTTCTTCTTCGCTGATTTCCCAGAAAGGCTTCATCGCAGGTTCTCCCTGTTCGTTGCTTTGCTGGCCGGTAGCGTCCAGGGTGGTTGCCCCGGAATTGATCAGATGAATAATGCCGGATGCAGCTCTGCCTTCGAGGGTATAGCCTGTTACCCTTTTTACCGCTTCGGGGCTCCAGAATGTGCGTACATCCGAGAATATAGAAGCTGTATTGGTCAATAAATGGCCCATCAACATAGAAACACCATTCAGAGCATCGTTTTCGGTGGCCAGGATATAAGGCCTGCGAAGGCCGTTCCAATCGAAAGAGCTGTTGAGCAGGGCTTCGGGGAAGTCACAATTGGGCAAATAATCTGTCCATTGTCGTTGCCCCTGGAAACCTGCCACCAGGGCATTATGTCCCAAAGATTCTTCTTTAAAGCCCAGTTCGGCCAGTTTGGGATTACCCACCATCAGATCGCGTATAATCAAATACATCTTAACCACATATTCCCAATCGGCGTCTTTTTCGGCACGGGTTTTACGCCATTGAGGATCGTTAAAGTCTTCTCCCTCATTGCTTTTGCAATACTTAAGCGTCCATTCCCAGGCTTTCTTGTATTCTTCGTGATCGTAAATGCCTTTTTCTATGCGACGGCTCACTTCGACCATATCTATGTATTCGTTGCGCATACCCAGGTATTCCTGGAAGAAATCAGGATTGACCATAGAGCCGGCAATGCCCATACAAACGCCGCCTATGGAGAGATAGGATTTGCCCCGCATCTCTGCCACAGCTATGCCAGCTCTGGTAAAGCGCAATAATTTTTCTTTTACGTCTTGGGGGATAGAGTTGTCACCGGAATCCTGAACATCGCGTCCGTAAATGCCAAAAGTAGGCAAGCCCTTTTGGTTATGAGCTGCCATGGCAGCTGCCAGATAGACTGCACCGGGTCGTTCGGTACCGTTAAAGCCCCAAATGGCTTTGGGATAATGCGGATTCATGTCTATGGTTTCACTGCCGTAACACCAACAAGGAGTTACACTGATCGTGAGCCCTACTCCCTGCCGTTCAAATTTTTCGGCACAGGCAGCAGCTTCGGCAACACGTCCAATGGTACCATCTGCAATAACACATTCGACAGCAGTTCCATCGCTGTATTTTAAAGTAGATGAAATCAATTCAGCCACTCTTTTTGCCATATTCATGGTTTGTACTTCGAGGCTCTCTCTGACACCTCGTTCTCTTCCGTCAATGATAGGACGTATTCCTACTTTGGGATGTTTACTCATAATGTATTGTTATATATTCGTGTTTATTGTTGCTACCGAAAAATCTCTCCTAAATCGTATTAAAAAAAGAAATTCCACAAATTTACTTCATATTTTTAGTATGAACCCAGATGAAAATATGTTGTACAGCATAATTTTTACATTATTACCATTTGGTTAGACCGGGCAGTGCCGGTAACACCGATCCTCTTATTTTAGCCCCCTCCGGTATAAAATCAGGTGTTTTAACATACACTTTCGCCGATCTCTGAGCAGAAGCATTACTACCCAAGATCATAGAAATGGCGGCATTTAACAATAATTCCGAGGTATCTCCCAAAGCAGACTGATCAAACACACTCAGTTCTGTGAGTTCAATATCCGGCTCAAAACCGGCCGTATAATCCGATTCTCCCAGGCTGTTAAAGACTTTGGCCACAATGGGCTGTATACCCCAGCGATTATTGGGGTCGTTTTCATCGTAAATGCTCAAGGAAGAAACATTCTTTCCATAAGTGGTCTTGCCTATCAGGATTACAGGCATATACGCTCTCAGGCCGTTGATTAGCTGCTCGCTGGCCGAGGCTGTATATTCTCCGGTCAATACAATCAGTCGATCCAGGTTCAAATTGTTTAGTAAAATGCTTTGGCTGGAACCTGCAGGTTTGAATTCTTGTTCAAAATGCATCAGCAAATAATCCTCGCCGTATTGTCTGTCGTACACTGACTGTAAATAATCGTTGTATCTGAAATAGCAAAAAACCTTGTCAGGGCTCAAATCTGCCAGAATCATACTGGAAAGATAGGTGGACATAAGGATATAGCCTCCGCTGTTGTACCTCAGATCGAGCACCAGTTCGTTGACGCCTTGGGCCTTGAAGCGGCCAAAGCTTTCGTTCATTTCGACTAAAAACTGATCGCTGTTGTCACCGCTGTCAAAAGCAAAGAAATTACACATGTAATAAGCTATCTTTTTATCCCCGATCTGATAGACGGTATCCAGGTAATTGGGGTTCTCTGCATAATTCTCGAGAACGTCAAAAGACAAGGTGTCTTTATGCATGGCATCGAGGTATGCCTCAAAACTGCCGGGGATTTGCCGCGGCGCCTGGCTCAGGAAGCGCAGACTGACCCGGGCAGGCAAGTTATTGAGCAAATCCAGGTAATTCTCTGTATTCAGGCTGCTTCCCTGCAACTGGTCAAACCACCAGCCTCTTTGTATTCCTGTTTGAGCAGCAGGTGTATTGGGTTTAACGTAAGTCACCTGACCCACTATGCTATTATCAATGGCAGATTTCAAATACAGCTGATAATCAAAACCTATTTCCTTAGAACGTATTCCACTGATGCTGTTGAGCAGATTGACATAATTGCTCTGGATATAAGAGAAGCGATCTCCGTCCGGAGCAGTCGACGGGTGATAATGATAAAGCAGGGCATCGAAAAAAGAAGAGGGGGACTGTGCGTAATCTTCGGGCTCTTTCATCTTATCGTTCCAATAATACACCAGTGACATTCTATCGGAGATCCACTCATTGACGTATTTATTGTTCAGTCTGAGGCTGTCCGTTTCATCACTCCCGCCCCGGCTAAACCAGTTATCCCCTTCGCAGGAAGCAAACACGATGCTCAATAAAACCAAAAGCCAGCATATAAGCGAATTCTTTCTCATCATTACGAATATTTTATATTCTGCACAGCTTTTAGTTGTCCGCACTCTTTCATTGCCTGATTTGTCGAAATTCTGTTTGACTATTCTTTGAAATACACTCTTTTGACCCTTTCCGAAACAGAAGTCAGCACTTCGTACGAAATAGTAGACAAGCGTTCAGCAAGCTCCGTCAGAGGCAGGTCTTTGCCAAAGAGTACCACAGTGTCACCTTCCTGAGCCTGTATATCAGTGACGTCCACCATGCACAAATCCATACAAATACTGCCCAGAATTTTTGCCCTCTGTCCGTTAACCAGCACGTCTCCACCGCTATGATGGCGATTGAATCCGTCTCCATAGCCTACAGGCAGGGTTGCAATGCGGGAATCTCTTTCGAGTAGTACCGTGCGGCTATATCCTATGCTTTCGCCTTTTTTGAATTCATGAATTTGCAGTATTTTAGTTTTGAGAGCAGCAACAGGCTGTAAGGCCTCCGGATTACAAGCCGATACTCCGTACAGCCCTATGCCCAGACGCACCCTGTCGCATTGCCATTGAGGAAAACGTTCAATGCCGGCGGAATTCAGGATGTGACGTTCAAAAGGATACTGCAATACTTGCTCAAACTGCCCGGTATAAAACTCGAAAAGCTCCCATTGCGTTTGTGTATATCGATCAAAGGCATTCTCGTCGCTACCTGCCAAATGCGAAAAAACAGAACTGACTCTCAACATTTTTTGTTTGCTGAGTTTATTCAGCAATCGCGGCAAGTCTTTTTCGGTAAAACCTAATCTGTGCATGCCCGTATCGAGTTTGATATGCACCGGAAAATCCCTGACGGCCAAACGTTCTGCGGCTTGGATAAAAGCATCCAGCAATGCAAAACTGTAAATTTCGGGTTCTAATTTATATTCGTAACAAAGAGGGAAAATACCGGGATCCGGATTCATAAGCAAAACAGGAATATGAATACCCCCCCGCCTTAATTTGACTCCCTCGTCCACAAGGGCCACAGCCAGAGCATCACAGCCCTGAGCCTGGAGGGTCTTGCTGACTTCGAGGGCCCCGTGTCCGTAGGCTTCTGCCTTAACCATGGCTGTCACCTTGGTTGAAGGTTTAATCAAAGTTCTGAAATAATTCAGGTTATGCACAAGGGCATTCAGATCAATCTCCATCACGGTATTGTGTGCTTTCAGCTCCAGGCGCTCACTGATGCGCTCAAAGCCGAATTGTCTTGATCCCTTTATCAATATCAGTTCATTTCGAAATTGCTCAGGCAAGTCCGAAAGCAAAAAATCTTCTGTTGTCAGAAAAAAGCGGGCAGAGGAAGGGAAAAATCCGGCATGCGTTACCAGGCCGTAACCAATGCCGACAAAACGATCTATCTTTTTTCGTTCTATCAGCTCAGCCACCGTTCGGTATAAATCTTCCATAGATTTACCGCTTTGAAAGATGTCAGACAAAATCAAACAAGACTGCATTTTGCCGGCTAAAGCCCGCCTGGACTGAAAATCCAGTGCCAGTTCAAGAGCTTGCAGATCTGAATTGTAGGCGTCATCAATCAAAACACAGCCATTCCTGCCCTCTTTGACCTCCATGCGCATGGCCACCGGCTCCAGCTGCTTCAGACGCCGGGCAAGCACCGAGGCATCCAGCACATAATCCGTTTCTTCTTCGAGCATAAAAACAAAAGCAATGCAGTGCAGGGCGTTTTGAACAGAAGCTTCGTCCACAAAAGCCAGGGCAAAACTAACTTCTTCCCTGTGCCACAAAGTGTGAATCAGGGTATAGTCTTTTTGCTGATCTTTACGAAAATACAATTTAGCACTAAAGTCTTTGCAAGACCAACCAAGAAGGCGCTCGGGTTCAAGTATACCGGACAGTACAGAGGCGGCCTGCTCTTCGTCCTGACAGTATACAACTCGCTCACAATCTTTGAACAAGAGCAATTTTTCTCTTATCAGGCTTTCGACAGAATCAAAATTCTCCTGATGGGCCTGGCCGATATGCGTCAACAAACCCCAATCGGGCTGAATCATCTCTTGCAGCTTCTGCATTTCGCCTTGTTGTGAAATACCGGCTTCAATAAGGCCTAAAGTGCTGTCATCATTAAGTAAAGACAGCGACAAGGGCACTCCCAGACGAGAGTTGTAGCTCCCTGGTGAGCGGCTGATGCTGAAATCATCGCGAAGCAATTGCCAAATCCACTCTTTGACTATGGTTTTGCCGTTGCTTCCGGTTATACCCAACACCTTTCCCTCAAAACTTTCTCTGTTATATTTGCCCAACAATTGCAAAGCTTCGCTTGCATCGGCCACATAGAGAAAATTGGCCTGATCAAATAGTGATTCAGGCTGTTTTTCGCTAATCACAAAATTTCGTACTCCCCTTTTGTATAAATCGGCAAGGTATTTATGCCCATTGTTGCTTTCGGTTTTTATGGCAAAAAACAAGCAGCCCTCCGACACCAATAAAGCTCTGCTGTCGATGAGCAGACGTTTAATGACGGCGTCTTGTACTATTCTTGCTTTGTGTGCCCCGATTATCCGGGCTATTTTTTTAACAGCTAGATGCATGAGTGTTTAATACTAATTCAAAAAAAGCTTTTTCCCTTTCCAGATTCAGTTCTGGAAAACGTTTGCCCAGTAAATGCAGGGCTGCAATATTTTTCTTTACAAAACGGAGATACTCCTCATCCTCTGGACGAAAAGGCTTGTGCTCCATTGCTTTATGAATTTGTTCCAATTGGCGGATAATTTCCAAAGTGTACTTTTCAAAGACAAATTCACCAAAACGCTCCCAAATATACTGAAAAGCTGCGGCCGAAGGATGAAGCATATCCTGCTCGTAAAATCGGTAATCCCTCAGGTCGTCCATAACTAACTCGTAAGCAGGAAAATACACCAGCTGTCTGAAACGCGAGCACAAGCCATCGACCAACAAATGCAAGGAAGCCTTGCTCAGGGTGTTTTGCTGAGCTCCGTCCTTGAAGTGACGAATGGGACTTACCGTAATCAGCACTTTTATCTCGGGCAGGCTTTCAAACAAGTCTTCAAAAAAAAGGCTTGTTTGCTCCAGCATCTCTTCTACAGACAAACGTCTGCGTGAAAAAAAGGAAGCTGGTAATTTATGGCAATTCGAAACAACAAAGCCCTTAGAAGCCAACTCGTATACCCAGGCCGTACCTAAACTCAGAATCAGGCAGGACGAAGACTCCAGAGCATCGGCAGAAGTCGAACAAGCCTGTTGAATTCCCTTAAGCACAACTTCACTGTCTTTGCCCGAAAAAGAGGAATGGAAGTCAAAACTTCCGTACAGGCCTCCGTATTCAAACAAATCTTCGTTGCGGTAAGACTTATGCACGAGCATAGCTCTGAGCGCATTGATTACTGAAAGGGGATTATAAAGCACACCGAAAGGATTCGTCAGGCAGCTGAAACCGCTGCTTTGCAATTTCTTACCCACCGTATCTGCAAAACAGGAACCCAGGCAGAGTATACTGTCATTGTGATTCAGGCGAAAACTGCTCTTTGGCAGCGATATTGTGGTCTTGAATTCCATAGTTGAAGACAAAAATACATATATTTTACCTGCTACACAGAATTTATTTCCCAAATTCATTTATTGTGGAAAAAGTCTTACTTTTGCTGTCTCAATTATGGAAAAGAATAATTCTTTGTTGGACGGAATACAGTATCCGGAGGATCTTAAAAAGTGTTCGATCTCCCAATTAGACCAGGTTTGCGAAGAGCTCAGGCATTTTATTATTGATGCACTCTCCGAAAACCCCGGACATCTGGGTGCCAGCCTGGGCACCATAGAACTGACCGTTGCCATGCATTATGTACTGAATACCCCAAACGACCGCATTGTTTGGGACGTGGGGCATCAGGCATACGGACACAAGATTTTAACGGGTCGAAAAAACGTATTTCATACTAACCGCAAACTCAACGGTCTCAGCGGATTTCCCAATCCACTGGAGAACGAATACGATACCTTTATAGCAGGACATGCCTCCAATTCTATTTCGGCAGCTTTGGGCATGGATATGGCTGCTGCTTTTAAAAAAGAACAAAGGCTAGTTGTAGCCGTAATCGGTGATGGAGCCATGACGGGCGGACTGGCTTTCGAAGGCCTTAACAACACTTCGGTCTATCCAAACAACCTGCTTATCGTATTGAACGACAACCAATACGCCATCGACAAAAACATTGGAGGCGTCAGTCACTACCTTTCAAAAATCAGCACCTCTAAACAATACAACAAGCTACGCTGGCAAAGTTATCTCCTTCTTAAAAAGATAGGTCTGATGAACGATGCCCGCAAAAACAAAATTTTGCGTTTCAGCAACAGCATCAAAGGCTTACTCAGCCATCAGCGTAATTTTTTTGAAGGTATGGACATCCGCTACTTCGGACCGGTAGACGGACACGATGTCAGCAACCTTGTGAGAGTCTTGCGCACTATAAAAGACATGAAAGGGCCAAAAATCCTGCATGTTTGTACCACCAAAGGCAAGGGTTTCCCCGCAGCTGAACAAGACGCCACCAAATACCATGCACCCGGAAAATTCAACAAAAAAACAGGCGAATGCGAGACTTCCTGTATACAGGAGAATCAGCCGCTGAGATTTCAGGATATTTTTGGTTATACCCTGATAGAACTGGCCGAAAAAAACGATAAAATCGTGGCAGTTACACCTGCCATGCCCACCGGATGCGGATTAACCGAAATGATCAAACGTTTTCCCGACAGGGTTTTTGATGTTGGTATTGCCGA
>JAAZGQ010000335.1 GCA_012511135.1 Bacteroidales bacterium
ATCAACCGGCTTCGCATGGATGGGAGATATGCCTACTTGTGTACTGGAGTGGGTGTCCTTATCATTGATATACACAAGCAGGAAATTCTGGAAACTTACAATCTGCGCAGTGCAACGGTAAATTATACAGCGGTGCTTGATTTTGTACGCCTGGGCGAAGAGTATTATATGCTCACGCAACAAGGCATTTATCGGGGAAAGGCCAGTGATAATTTGTCGGACAGCAAAAACTGGACAGCTTTAAATTTTATGCCGGGAAAAACTGCGACACAACTTGTTTCGCGTAAAGATTCTCTTTATGCTTTGGTAGCCGCAGAGGGCATTTATCGCTACGATGGAGCCTGGGAGATTTTTTATTTAAGTGACGGTATACAGGAAATGTCAGCGCAAGGAGATTATTTGCTGGCCCTGACCATGGGGCTGCCTTTGGTTTTTGCTCCGGACAATAGCCTGCTGAGTCTTCACGACAGCGATGTATCGGGCGAATATTCCTTGTATGAATACGATGCTCAGATGCAGGCCAGCTTGAAACGAATGTATGGTATAGCCCTGGATATTAAAACTCAGCGAATTTACACTACAGCCGGCAGAGAGGGCCTGCTGGAATGGTGTTATTACCCGGAGGCTGAAGCTTATATTGTCAGCAACAGCAAGATTCTTCCCAATGGCCCGGGCGTGGACACTGCCTGGAATTTGCATTTTCGCAACAATGACATGTATGTATCCAGCGGCGGACGCTGGGGCGACCGTTATCGTTTTACCGGCGACCTTATGCGTTTTCGGGACAACAGCTGGAGCTCGCTTATTAATCGCGACAGCATAGAAGCCCGGACAGGTTATCCTTTTACAGATATTTTAAATATAGCAGTAGATCCCGCAGACGAAGGGCATATTTTTGCCAGTTCCTGGGGCGAAGGCCTTTATGAATTCAGAGGAGGTAAGCTGGACAGTTTACACACTTACGGTAACAGTCCCTTTTTGCCGGCCTGGGCTGGTTTGCCCTATCGTTACATCCGAGTTGACGGAGCTGTTTACGATGCTCAGGGCAATCTCTGGGTACTCAACTCGGCTTATCCGGCTTATCAGGAAACAGGTTCGGGTGGTTTGCATGTTTTACTGAGAGAAAGCGGTGAGTGGTTTTCGCCCCGTTATACCAATTTAAAACCCTCTCCCACATTGAACAATATCCTTTTCACACAGAACAATATGGTCTGGATAAATTCCGAACGGGAGGGCAGCGGTATTTTTGTGCTGGATTATAACGGTAGTCTTGAAGATACTTCTGATGACCGGACTCGTTGGATTTCGTCTTTTACCGACCAGGACGGGATTAACCTGAATGTATTCACTGTGCATTTCATCGTGGAGGATCTCAACAACAGGCTATGGATAGGCACCAATACGGGGCCTTTGATCTTAAGTTCGTATCGGGATATTTTTGATCAAACCCCGGTGTTTTACAGGGTAAAGATTCCCCGCGACGACGGCACCAACGAGGCCGATTACCTGTTGGGAAACAGCCGGGTCTACTGCATGGCCGTGGACGGGGCCAACCGTAAATGGATGGGAACCCGAAGTGACGGTCTTTACCTTTTGTCGGCCGACGGCACGGAAACCATACATCATTTTACCGAAGAAAACAGTCCCCTGCCGTCGGACGAAGTCTGGTCTGTTGCCATTCATCCTCAAAGTGGCGAAGTCTTTGTTGGTACAGCCGGAGGCCTGGTCTCATACCGCAGTGATGCACTGCCTGCTGCTCCCGATTACAGTGAAGTTTATGCTTTTCCCAATCCGGTGCATCCCGGTTACAGAGGCAAAATAACAGTGAAAGGCCTGACTGAGAATTCTCAGGTCAGAATTACCGATTTGAGCGGTAATTTGATCGTCTCCGGTTATTCTTTGGGCGGCCAGTTTGGCTGGGATGGAAACAATGTCCGGGGTCAAAGAGTCGCCAGCGGGGTTTATCTTGTTTTTGCCGCAGATAATCAGGGAGAAAAGGGGGTCGTATGCAAAATTGTCATCGTAAATTAAGCCTTTGTTGTTAAAACATATTAGTGCTATTTAGCATTTTGAGCCGCTTGTTTGTGGCTTTTTTTATATATTTGTGCTGTTTTGTACATTTTTTTTGCAAGACCTTTAATAATCGTAATATCAATACTATGAAATTCAATCTCCGTGTACGGAAGTTGTTCCCGCTCTTAGTACTTATACTGATAAACAGTTATGCCTGTCAGGATAAGATGGATATCTATTACCAGGAGCCGGACTGGCTCAAAGGGAGTATTTATGAAGTACTACAGGAAAGAGGGGATTATTCGGTTTTTCTTAAAGGTGTTGAACTGGCCGGCTTCAAATCGATAATGAACGGCAAAAGTATCCTCACCGTTATGGCCCCGGCCGACAGTGCTTTTACAGCTTACCTTGAGCAGCATTACGAGGGCAAAAGCATCGAAGAATTACCCCTGTCCGAAGTGAAAAAGCTCATCGGTTTTCATATTCTCTATTATGCCTTTGACAAGGAAAAACTGATCAATTTCAGGCCTAACGAAGGCGACGGTGCTACCAAAGAAGAAAAACTGATCAATGCCGGTTTATTTTACAAACACCGGACCAAAAGTCAGGACGTTTTAAGCCTGGAAATAGACACGGCAGGTGCTGAAGTCAGTGTTTATCACATGGAGCGCTTTTTGCCTGTATTCTCTTACCGGATGTTTCAAACCAAACAGATTAATGCCAGATACAACTACGAATACTTTTTTCCAAATACCAGCTGGAGCGATAATGCCGGTTTCAATGTCTCCAACGCTGCCGTGACGGAGTATTCAGTTTTGGCAGACAATGGTTATGTGTATTTGGTAGACAAGGTGCTTAAGCCACTGGAAACCATATATACAGAATTAGCCTCTAACAAAGAATATTCAGATTTTCTGGAGTTGTACGATAAATACGAGTATTATCAGCTGGACGAAAATCTGACACTGGAATACGGTAATGGAACAGAACTTTTTCAACACTATCACAGCTCTCCTTTGCCCAATATTGCCTGCGAGTGGCCGGTGACAGATTACAAAAAGGTTTCGGATCTCTCTTTTGCTTCATACAGTGTGTTTGCTCCCAATAATACCGCTTTCAGAAGTTTTTTCAGAGAATATTGGGAAGTGGGCGGTTACGATTCTCTGAACGAGGTGAGCAGGGAATCTATCGAGTATTTATTGTACAACAGTGTTTATTCTGCTTCGGTAGTTTTCCCCGAGGAAATCACCAAAGGCCTGATCGAAAACAGTTACGGTACTATTATTAAGTTTGATGTTGACCAGATTCCCCAGGCCAATCGCAAAATATGTGTGAACGGATCTTTTTACGGCTGTAGCGAACTCACGCCTCCTGCTATGTTCGGTTCGGTGACGGGACCGGCTTTTCAATACAAAAAATACAGCTATTTTCTGAAAATGCTCAATACTGCCGACCTGATTCTTACCCTCTGTTCGGACGAAACCAGTTATTTTATGCTTTATCCCTCGAATGAGCTGATGAATCAGGATGGAATCACTCAGGTTGATGAAGTTTTATACCGGGGATCCAACAAAGTCTCCAATTCTTCCCAACAAAATTACGTTTATGCTCATGTTCTAAGCAAGGACGCCATAACAGGTTCCTATCAGGATCTGTTGACGGATGCGGGAACGGGCAATCATGTTTTTCGGACATTGTCGCCGGGAATGTATCTCTATTGGTATATGAAAGACGGCAAAATTACCAACAGTATTAAGTTTTCAGAATTGCTCTATAATCCTGCCCTTACCGAAGACCAGATCTTTTGTGATCTGCAGGAGTTGAGCTTCAGGGATGGCTGGACCAACGGCAAGACTTATGCCTATCAGAACGAGGCGGCTCCATATTTGTTTGAAGGTTCCATGGAGAATGCCATTTATTCCAAATTCGTCCCTATGATGATCGGAAACAGAAGTAATACCGCTACCATTTATCATGGCTTTGTTCAATTGCTGGAGCTGGCCGGCTTACTCGACTTTGATTCTCAATCGGTTTTGCCGGTGGTCGAAAGCTGCCTGATGTTTGTCCCGTCTACGGATGCGATCAAGCAGGCAGTTCAAGCGAGCAAACTGCCCGGCATTGTCAGTGGAAGTGCCACTGTGGAAGACGCGGACTATTTTGGCAAATGCACAGTGACCAACGCTGATTCACTGCAATACTACCTCTTAAAGTATTTTATCCCGATGAGCACGGCGGTGATTTCAAATTACCCCTACATAGGCTGGGAAGAAAATACCGAAGCAGGCCTGCCTACTCTGCAGAGCTATGATGAGCCGGTGGATGGGGGCAAAGTGTTGACTATCACAACAAAAATGGATGTAAGTGATGCAGGGGGCAAGCTGAGCGTACAGGAACTGGATAACGACGGAAATCCTGTCGGACTAAGGGTCGATGTGGTCGAAGACTATCATTATTTCCCCTTTATCTTTGATGATGCCTGTGTTCATTTTATTAAAGAGGTATTGTAATCTGGCTTGAAACTATTCCGTTATGACAAATAAAATATATTATACTTTGGTCGTTTTCTTGCTGGCAGCCACCAGTTTGCTTCATGCTCAGGACTACCTTACGGGCAGGGTCTACGAGTTGACGGGCAACGACAAGATTGTTTTCCCGGGCGTAAACGTCATGGTAGTGAACGAACAAAATCGTTTGGTGAATGGCACTACTACCAATCAGAATGGGGAATATTCCATTCGGATTCCCCAGGTGACGGGTAAACTGAAGATAGAATTTTCCTTTATAGGTATGAAGACCCAGCGATTCGATTACACTGGTCAGAAAACCCTGGAAGTTACTTTGGAGGAAGAAGCCCTGTTATTGGCCGAGATGGTAATTGCCCGTGAAAGAGTAGAAAAAAACGAATTGGGTATTACTACCCGTGAGCAGACCTTCGCCTCCCAGAGCATCAAAATGGAAGATTTCATTGAATCTTTGCCGGTGACTTCGGTAGAAGAAGCCCTGCAAGGACGTATGAGCGGGGTGGATATCATAGCCGGGGGTGATCCCGGAGCCAAAAGTGCCATCAGAATCCGGGGAACGGCCACTTTGAATTCCAATTCCGATCCCCTGATTGTTATCAACGGGGTTCCCTATACCACGGATATTGATGATAATTTCGACTTTGCTACGGCCAACAACGAGGATTATGCCGATATGCTCAACCTCAACCCCCACGACATCGAAAGCATAGAAGTGCTTAAAGACGCCGCCTCAACTTCGGTGTATGGTACCAGCGGAGCCAACGGAGTCTTGTTGATTACTACCAAAAAAGGAAGCAAGGGCAAAACCCGTTTTTCGCTCTCCTCGAAGTTTACTGCCAAAGTTGAACCCGATCCCATTCCCATGTTGGATGGCGATGAATACGTGGCCTTTATTCAGGATGCCATCTGGAATACCGCCAATGCCCGGGGCATTGCCAATTCCTCTTCATTGCTGGAGTTGCTGTTTGACACACCCGAGATTAATTACAATCCCGACTGGCGTTATTTTGACGAATACAATGCCGACACCGACTGGTTGTCGTATGTAAAGAAAAACGCTACCATCTCGGACAATAGTTTCTCCATGTCCGGAGGCGGCGATAAAGCCACTTACCGCTTTTCGCTTTCTTACCTGAACGAGGGCGGAAC
>JAAZGQ010000336.1 GCA_012511135.1 Bacteroidales bacterium
AGGCTGCTTTGGCAACTATAATCGAGACTGATGTAAATGATTTGACTCCGGGAAGTTTTCTCTGACTTTCCGGGCTCTCTTCTGTCTTCAGAAACAAGCTTTTTCTTTTTTTGTTTAAAGAATCAAGAAAAAACACTAATTTTACCTTCAATGCAATCAACAACTAACAGCATTCCTTTTGTTCCAACTTTACAAAAATCAAGCTTATGATCTGTAAACGCCTTTTAATCGTTTTGTTCAGCTTTTTTTGCCTGTTTGGCAGCGCAGAAATTCCGACCCAAAAAGCCCAAAATCCTGTAATATTTGCCGATGTGCCCGATATGTCGATGATGCGTGTGGGCGATACTTACTACATGAGCAGCACCACTATGCATATGGCTCCCGGAGTACCCATTATGACTTCAAAGGATTTGGTTAACTGGGAAATGGCCAGTTATTGTTACGACATTCTGGACGATGTGGATGCATTGAACCTGGTCAATGGCAAAAGCACTTACGGCAGGGGCACCTGGGCCAGCAGCATACGCTATCACAAGGGACT
The DNA here is from genome assembly GCA_012511135.1 of Bacteroidales bacterium. GTDB lineage: Bacteria > Bacteroidota > Bacteroidia > Bacteroidales > UBA1402 > UBA1402. The sequence continues at coordinate 542 of JAAZGQ010000336.1, forward strand.
TTTTTACGTATCCACTTTCGCCCAAACCACCAACAAAACTTATTTTTTTACCACCGATGATCCGGAAAAGGGTGAATGGAAAAAGACCTCCTTTTCTCCGGCTTACCACGACCACAGCCTGTTTTTTGACGATGACGGCCGTGCATACTTTATCTGGGGTGTGGGTCGCTTACGCATCATCGAGCTCGAGGCCGACCTGAGCGGTGTTAAGAAAGACACGGAGCGAGTGTTAATCGAAAACGCCAGCGCACCGGCAGGTAATCAGATGGGCTTGCAGTCCGAAGGTTCTCAGCTGTTCAAAATAAACGGCATGTATTATTTGTTCAATATATGCTGGCCCCGTGGAGGTATGCGCACGGTGGTGATACATCGCGCCTCCAGCCTCGACGGCCCCTGGGAAGGGCGACTGGCCTTGCAGGACAAGGGTGTGGCACAGGGCGGTTTAATCGACACTCCCGACGGGCGCTGGTTTGCCTATCTTTTCCGCGATTATGGTTCAGTAGGGCGGATACCTTACCTGGTTCCCGTGCATTGGGAAGAAGGCTGGCCTGTATTGGGAATAGAGGGCAAAGTGCCCGATGAGCTGGATCTGCCGGCCAGTCAGGGCCTAAAACCGGGCATCGTCAACGACGATGAATTCAATCGCAAACCCGGCGAACCCGGCTTGCCTCTGGTCTGGCAATGGAATCATAATCCCGACAACAGCCTCTGGTCGCTGAGCGAACGTCCGGGCTACCTGCGTTTGAAAACCGGGCGAATCGACCAAAGCTTCCTGCTGTCACGCAACACGCTGACTCAACGCAGTTTTGGACCCTGGAGTTCTGGCAGCACCCTGCTGGATGTTTCCAACTTGAAAGACGGTGACGTGGCCGGTCTGGTGGCCCTGCAACGCAAGTTCGGACAGGTAGGTGTCAAAATGGAAGACGGTCGCAAGTACTTGTTTATGACCAGCAACAAAACCGACACCCCCACCGAAATTGAGAGACTGCCGCTGAAAAAGAAAAAGGTGAACCTGAGAATTGATTGTGATTTTCGTGAAATGACCGATGTGGCCCGCTTCTATTATAGCCTGAACGGCAAAACCTGGAAAGAAATCGGTCGGCCCCTCAAAATGGAATACACCCTGGTAGAGCATTTTATGGGCTATCGCTTCGGGCTTTTTAATTACGCCACCAAACAAAGCGGCGGTTGGGCCGATTTTGATTATTTTCGCATCAATGACCAAATTATAGAAAACAATGACTAATAAAGAGCATGTTTCCTGTCACAGGCAAAAACTTGAACTATTAAATCTCAAACGGATTAGCGCTCCGTTTCAATCTTTTATCACTTCGCTAAAACTTGCGATCTCTGATTTCAAGCCCCATTTTGTCTGCTCAATCCTTACAATTATTATCTCAGACGCTCTCTTTACTCCCCTTGCGGCGCAAAACCCAATTATTCGGGATCAGTTCACGGCCGATCCTTCGGCCCGGGTTTTCAACAACAAAATGTATGTGTTTCCTTCGCACGACATCAGAGCGCCTCAGGGCAAAAACCTGCGCAAAGACTGGTTCTGTATGGAAGATTACCACGTTTTTTCGTCAGAGAACCTCAGCGACTGGACCGACCATGGAAGCATCCTTAGCCAGTACGAGCCTGCCTGGGTCGATTCCGCATCGTACAGTATGTGGGCTCCCGATTGCGTAAAAAGGAAGGGGAAATACTACTTTTATTTTCCGGCCAACACCAGGCCAGATCAAAATGGCCGAAAAGGTTTTGGCATTGGAGTGGCTGTGGCTGACCGGCCCGAAGGGCCCTACCTGCCCCAAGCCGAAGCCATCAGGGGTGTACACGGAATAGATCCAAACGTCTTTATTGACAAGGACGGCCAGGCCTACCTCTATTGGTCGCAACAGCACATTTATGTGGCCAAATTGAAGGAAAACATGTTTGAACTGGATTCCGAGCCTTACATTATACCCAACTTGCCGGAAAAAGGACTTAAAGAAGGGCCCTGGGTTTTTGAAAGAGAGGGAATCTACTACCTGACTTTCCCTCATGTTGAAAATAAAACAGAACGCCTTGAATACGCTGTCGGCAAGCACCCTATGGGCCCCTTTACCATGTCGGGGGTCATCATGGACGAATCGCCCACGGCTTGCTGGACCAATCATCATTCCATTTTGGAATACCAGGGCCAATGGTATCTGTTTTATCACCACAACGACTATTCTCCGGATTTTGACAAAAACCGCTCCATACGCATAGACAGCCTTTTCTTCAAGGCGGATGGAAGCATACAAAAAGTACGCCCCAGTCTGCGTGGAGTAGGATTGACTCCTGCCAATACGGCGATACAACCTGACCGGTATTCTGCCCTCAGCCCCGAAGGGGCCCTAATCCATTTCATTGACAAAAGCAGCCCTTTTGAAGGATGGAAAACACAATTAAACAAGCCGGGGGGCTGGGTTCAGTATAATGCCGTCGACTTTGGCAATAAAAAGAAGCAGAGAGTGCAAATCAGGGCACTGGCACCACAAGGCGGCATACTTGAGCTCAGGTTAAACAGCCCCGACGGGCCTCTTTTGGCCAATCTTAGGCTCCCTGCCGGTTCTGACTGGGCAAACTACGACTTCAAAACTAAAAAGACCAAAGCCGGTAAAGCCGATTTGATTG
>JAAZGQ010000337.1 GCA_012511135.1 Bacteroidales bacterium
GTATTATACCCCCCATGATTACTCCTCTCAGAGATATGAACAGTCTGGATATTCCAGGCCTGGAAAAATTGGTCGAACATATTTTATCGGGGGGAGATCAGGGTTTGTTTATTTTAGGAACCACCGGCGAGGCTCAAAGCCTGAGTTATGAACTTCGTCACGAACTTATTGAACGGGTCTGCCGTCAGGTGGGAAAACGGGTTCCTGTGTTGGTAGGTATTTCAGATACCTCTCTGGTAGAAAGTTTGCATTTGGCCGAAAAAGCTTTTGCCGAAGGAGCCACAGCCGTGGTGTCGGCTCCGCCCTATTATTACGCTCCGGCTCAACAGGAGTTGATCGATTTTTATCACGGACTGGCCGATGTATTGCCTCTGCCTTTGTTTTTGTACAATATGCCTTCGCATGTTAAAGTCAAAATAGAACCCGCCACGCTCAAAGCCATAGCAGAACACCCCAATGTTATTGGTCTTAAGGACAGTTCTGCCGATATGGTCTATTTTCATTCCCTGATTCAAGTCATGAAAGATAAGCCGGATTTTTCACTTCTGGTTGGTCCCGAAGAATTGACAGCCGAAGCAGTTCTTTTGGGTGCCGACGGCGGAGTTAATGGTGGAGCCAATATGTTCCCCTCGCTCTATGTAAGTATGTATAAGGCCGCAAAATCGCGTGATTTGGATACTGTCCTGGCATTACAGCAGCAAATAATGTACATAAGCAACAGCATATACAAAATTGGCAAGTACGGCTCCAGTTATTTAAAGGGAGTCAAGTGTGCCTGTTCCCTGCTGGGCCTTTGCAGCGATTACATGGCTCTGCCTTTTCAACGCTTTAATGCACCCGAAAGAAAGCGAGTGCAACAAATTTTGGAAACCTTGGGTTATACGGTGGTTCGTCCCTGATAATCCACTTAGATAGTATCATGAATACAGATATTACCATACTAGATTACATTGTTTTTATTGCCTTTTTGGTGGGCATAGTCTTATTTGGATCTTCTTTTTACTTCCGAAACAAAAAGAAACAATCTACGGGTCAGTTTACGGTTGCGGGTGGCAATTTGCCGTCCTGGGTGGTAGGCATGTCCATTTTTGCCACCTTTGTAAGCAGTATCAGTTTTCTGGGTTATCCCGGCGAAGCCTTTACCAACAACTGGAATCCCTTTGTCTTCAGCCTGTCCATACCCATAGCTACCTGGCTGGCTGCCAAACTGTTTGTCCCGCTTTATCGCAGTATGAACAGCGCCTCGGCCTATCATTACCTGGAGGTAAGATTCGGCTATTGGGCCAGAGCTTATGTGGCTGTTTGTTATTTATTGACCCAATTGGCCAGGATGGGATCTATTTTGTTTTTGCTGGCCTTGCCGCTCAATTTTATGCTGGGCTGGAGTGTCCCCGTCCTTATTCTGGTGACCGGTATTTCGGTACTGATTTTTTCTGCACTGGGTGGTATCTCGGCTGTAATATGGACCGATGCCATTCAGGGTATACTCTTAATCCTGGGAGCTATAGTTTGTGCCATTTTATTAACGGTAAGTATTCCCGGTGGTTTTTCTGGCCTGATCGAAGTGGGTTCGCAATACGATAAATTCAGTATGGGCAGTCTGAGCAGCAGCCTCAGAGAACCAACATTTTGGGTATTGTTGGTGTATGGTTTGTTTATTAACCTGCAAAATTACGGGATAGACCAGAATTACATTCAACGTTATATGACAGCCAGGGACGATCGAAGTGCAAAAAGGTCTACGCTGTTTGGCGGATTACTCTATATTCCGGTTTCCCTGCTGTTTGTTTACATTGGTACTGCCCTCTTTGTTTATTACAAAACCAATGGAGGGCTGCCTGATGGAATAAGCGGAGATCAGGTTTTCCCCTATTATATTGTTAAGGCCCTGCCCACCGGAGTTAGCGGCCTGCTTATAGCCAGCATCCTGGCGGCGGGCATGAGCACTGTTTCCACCAGTCTGAACAGCTCTTCCACGGTAATACTGACCGACTTCTACAAAAGAATACGTAAACGCGAAATCGGCGAAAAAGAAGGCATGAAGATTCTTTATTTATCAAGCATTGTTTTAGGCATACTAGGTATGATTATAGCTTTATTGATGATGCGTGTTGACGGTGTATTAACTACCTGGTGGAAACTGGCTTCCATTTTTAGTGGAGGTATGCTGGGTTTGTTTTTGCTTGGTTTTGTGAGCAAAACGGTCAAAAATCCCGCAGCCGTTGCCGGTGTAGTGGCCGGTTTGCTGGTGATTGCCTGGATGAGCCTGAGCCCCTACCTATTTACCGAAGGGGCCTTGGTAAAGTATAAATGCAATCTTCATGGAAATCTGACTATAGTCTTGGGAACCATGACGATATTTTTAGTAGGATTTTTGGTGACACTGGCTTTGCAGGCTTATTCAAAAAAGTCTAAAAAAGCCCATTAATAATGAAAACCGGAAAGATCCCGAGAATAATTACGATACCTTAGCCGATATAAATAGTCTTATAAAAAAAATAATTATGAAGAAATTGATCCTTACCTTAGCCCTTCTCAGCAGCATGGGCCATGCTTTCGCTCAACAATCCGACGAAGATTACCGCAAAGTCATTTACGGCCGTTCGGAAAATATTGTGAAAACCCTGGATATTCAGGACAAAGTCAAATACGATTTTATACTGGAATTAATTGCCACTCAATACATTGATTTAGGTGTCATCAACGATGCTTTTGCTGCCAAAGAAAATGAAATCAAGGCTTCTTCGTTGTCGGCCGAAGAAAAGACCCAGGCCAAAGACCTGGCTCTTCTCAAACAACGTGATGCTCTTACAGCCAAGCATTTCTATTTTGTCAATCAATTGAATGCCAATTTATCGCCCGAACAAATAGAAAAAGTGAAAGACGGAATGACTATGGGTGTATATCCTGTTACTTATAAGGCTCAACTGGAAATGATTCCCAGCCTTACGGACGAAGAAAAAACCTACATCAGAGCAGCTCTCATGGAAGCTCGCGAATACGCCATGGATTGCTCCGACTCCAAAGCCAAGCATGCCTGGTTTGGCAAATACAAGGGCCGTATAAACAACTATCTTGCCAAAAGAGGTTACAATCTGACCAAAGAACGTGAAGCCTGGAATGAGCGCATTAAAGCTGCTCAGGCAAAATAATCATTATCATGTTTTATTCTCCTATCATGAAAAAAACAGCATTTGCATTTATAATCAGTTTGAGTTGTGTGGCCGTTTTTCCGCAATATTCCGGGAGAATGGCTCAGCCGGCTGTTCAAGCCAATCAGTCCGGTTTGCTTGAATATACTAAGGATGCCCGGGGTAATCGTATACCGGACTATTCCTATTGCGGCTACATGGCCTCCGAACAGCCCATTCCCGAATTGCCCGTCAGGGCCGTAGTCTCCTGGATGTCCGGAGACAATACGGAACGAATTCAGCAGGCAATCGATTATGTTTCCTCGCTGGAGCCTGATGCTCAGGGTTTCAGAGGAGCTGTCTTGCTGGAAAAGGGATGCTTTGAAATTACCTGGGGGCTGACAATATCGGCTTCGGGGGTTGTATTGCGTGGCAGCGGGCACATGGAAGGAGAAACTGAACTATATGGCAGTAGTACCGACCGGACTACCTTGATTCGTATTGCCGGGGGAAAAGAGTATAAAACAGGCGAATACATGTCTATAGCCTCTTTTGTCCCCACCGGAGCCGCGGCTTTCGTGGTTCCCGGCCATTCCTTCAAGTCCGTTGACCGCATACGTATTATGCGCCCGGGCACTCAGGCATGGATAGATGCTATGGATATGAACGATTTTGGCGGAGAATCCTCTTACATAGGATGGAAACCCGAGGATATGGTTCTCTATTGGGAACGACAGGTTAAAGAACTCCGTGGTGACAGTATTCTGCTTGATGCCCCTTTGAGCTGTGCCCTGGATCCTGAGTTTGGCGGTGGTTTGGTGTGCAGCCTTGAATGTCCCGGACGCATAAGCCGCTCGGGTGTAGAGAACCTCAGATTACGTTCGGCTTACGATACGAATAATCCTAAAGACGAAAATCATTGCTGGGTGGCAATCAATATGGATAATATTGAAGATGCCTGAGTCAGAAGGATTGAATTCAGGCATTTTGCCGGTTCGGCTGTTTATCTTACCGAGAATACACGCAGAATTACCGTGGAAGATTGCAAATCTATAGAACCTATTTCCGAAATCGGCGGACAGCGTCGCCAAACTTTTTTTACGCTTGGAGGTCAATGTTTGTTTCAACGCCTGTATTCCGAATACGGATTTCATGATTTTGCCGTGGGGCGTTGTGCGCCTGGCCCAAACGCTTTTGTGCAATGTTATGCCTGGATGCCTTTTAATTTTAGCGGTACGGTAGATTCCTGGTCCACCGGAGTGTTGTTTGATGTAGTAAACGTTGAGGGACACGGCATCTATTTTTCCAACAGGGGACAAGACGGCCTGGGAGCCGGTTGGACTACAGGGAATTCCATGATGTGGAACTGTTCTGCATCGA
>JAAZGQ010000338.1 GCA_012511135.1 Bacteroidales bacterium
ACCTTATAGGTTCGGCGTTTTATCCACTCATCCTGCCACTTCTTTTCTATGGCGCTGAAATTATACTCCATTTTTCTATTCTAAAAAACGCTGCAAAGGTACTAAAGATTTGATAAAAAAAAGCTTACTTTTGTAGTTCAATTACCTGCGATGAATAGGTCGTTTCGGGTTTTTGAGCCACAAAAAACGGTATTACTATGGTACGCAATTTTGATTTTTTGGTGATCGGCTCCGGCCTGGCCGGAATGAGTTTTGCCCTTAAAGTGGCCGACAAAGGCAGCGTAGCCATTTGCTGCAAATCGGCTCTGGAAGAAGCCAACACCTTTTACGCGCAAGGCGGTATAGCCTCTGTTACCAATCCGGCAACCGATAATTTTCAAAAACACATAGAAGACACCCTGATCTGCGGGGACGGACTTTGCGACAAATCAGTGGTAGAGAAGGTGGTAAAAGAAGCTCCTGCCCAGGTGGCCGAACTGATCCACTGGGGTGTGGCTTTCGACAAAGATCAAAGCGGACATTACGACCTTCACCGCGAAGGAGGCCATTCCGAAAACCGCATTCTGCATCATGAGGATGCCACCGGAGCCGAAATTCAACGCAGCCTGATCCGCCGCATCCAACAACATCCCAATATTCAGGTCTTTGATCATCATTACGCCATTGAAATTCTGACTCAACATCATTTGGGTGCAACCATAAACAGGCAATCCCAACATATAGAATGTTACGGAGCCTATGTCCTGAACCAACGCACCAGAGCCATACATACTTTTTTGGCCAAAGTCACCATGATGGCTACCGGGGGGATCGGCAATATTTATCAGACCACCACCAATCCTGTTGTTGCCACCGGTGATGGCATCGCCATGGTCTATCGGGCAAAAGGACAGGTAAAAGATATGGAATTTGTGCAGTTTCATCCCACCGCCCTTTTTTATCCCAACGAAAGGCCTTCTTTTTTAATCACTGAAGCTATGCGGGGTTACGGTGCTGTATTGCGCTCCGGCAAAGGAGAGGAATTTATGCAAAAGTACGATCCCAGAGCTTCCCTGGCTCCCCGCGATATCGTTGCCCGCGCTATAGATACCGAAATGAAGACCCGGGGTACTGATTATGTTTACCTGGATGTCACTCACAAAGATCCGGCAGAAACCAAAAAACATTTTCCCAACATCTATAAAAAGTGCCTGTCTATTGGCATTGATATTACCAAAGATTTTATCCCCGTTGCTCCTGCAGCTCATTATTTATGCGGCGGCATCGAGGTAGACAAGAACGCCGAATCGAGTATAGAAAGGCTCTATGCTTCGGGCGAATGCGCCAGGACTGGCCTGCACGGAGCAAACCGGCTGGCATCCAATTCTCTGATCGAAGCCATCGTATACGCCGATTCGGCTGCCAAACATTCCATCAGCCGCCTGAAAGAAATCGCTTTCGAAGAACGTATTCCCTTGTGGAACGACGAAGGAACTCGTCTGCCCGAGGAAATGATTCTAATCACCCAAAGTGTAAAAGAAGTAGGACAAATCATGAGTTCCTATGTAGGCATCGTTCGCTCCAACCTGCGATTGAAAAGAGCTTTGGACCGCTTGGAAATACTCTACCAGGAAACCGAAAGGCTCTTTATACGTTCCGTGGTCTCCAAAGAAATTTGTGAACTCAGGAACATCATCAATACCGGTTATTTGGTGATCAAACAAGCTCAGTTACGCAAAGAAAGCCGAGGCTTGCATTATACCATCGACTATCCGAACAAAAACGAACTGGGACATACTTATCCCCTTATCCCCTAAACCAACATGTCCACTATCCTTTTTCAAGATATTATATTCGGCCCGGTAAAGAGCCGCCGCCTGGGCATTTCCCTGGGCATAAACCTCTTACCACTTAACAGAAAATTCTGTAATTTCGACTGCCTGTATTGCGAATGCGGACTGGGCAACATGAAAGGCCGGAGCACTCTTCCCAAAGCCGAACAAGTAGTTACCGCACTCGATCTTAAGCTTCAGGCATTGCTCGCAGAGGGAGTCATTCCCGATGTTCTTACCTTTGCCGGCAACGGAGAGCCCACCGTACATCCGGACTTTCCGGCCATTATCGACGCAGTCATAATTTTGCGTGACCGTTGGGTGCCAAAGGCCAAAATCAGTGTCCTGTCCAATTCCAGCCGGATAGACAAAGCCGAAATCCGGGCGGCTCTGTTGAAGGTGGACAACAATATTCTGAAACTGGATTCTGCTTTGGAATCCACAGTACAATTACTGAACCGTCCGGTAAGAAATACTTATTCCATCCAGGAACAAATTCAATACATGCAACTTTTCGAAGGGAAGCTGATCGTACAGACTCTCTTTGTGCGCGGAACCTTCGAGGGCAAAACCATAGACAACACCAGCGAAGAAGAAATCACTGCCTGGATCGAGGCCCTACGTAAAATCAAACCCCGGTCGGTAATGATCTACACCATCGACAGAGAAACCCCGGTGCAAAGCCTCGAAAAAATCCCACTGAAAGAACTGGAAAAGATCGCCCGGCGACTGCAGGACGCGACAGGCCTTCCTTCGACAATAGCGGGTTGAAGATGAAACAACAAAACGAATTCATTCAAGATAGCCAGGTTTACACCAAATCCGATTATGCCCGTTGAAGATGAAACAACAAAACGAATTCGTTCCCGAAAAGACCTGTGAAGTCCGACTGACTGCTGATGGCTCTCACACCCTGTACTCAGACAGGGTGCAGGAACATTATCATTCTACTTTTGGCGCCTTGCAGGAATCCCGGCATATCTTTATTCAGGCCGGCCTGATTGAAGCACATCGCCGCAAAACCGCCGGGCTGCAGGCTGCCGGAACAGCTCGTTCAACAAATCTCCCACTGAAGCTTTTCGAACTGGG
>JAAZGQ010000339.1 GCA_012511135.1 Bacteroidales bacterium
AACAGAAAATTACTATTACGGATGATACCCGTATTCCTGTAAACATTGATATGTTGGCCACCTTTGCCAATTTGAGCATTACGGCCGGCGAGGGAGTAGCCATCTACATTGACGGCGAAAAAGCAGGAGACGAGACATGGTCGGGTCGGTTGAGCGAGGGTTCGCATCTTATCGAAGGGCGGAAAGCCAACCATACTTCTTCCAGCTTGGATTATCTTGCCCGGGCAGGAGTTTCCGAAAACTTGTTATTGGACGCTCCGGTCCCCATTTACGGAAAGTTAGAAATCAGCGGATCGCCTACCAATGCAAGAGTAATCTTAAACGGCAGGGAAATTGGTTATTCACCGGATATTTTTTCGAATATTTTAATTGGACAATACGAACTGAATCTTTCTAAAGATGGTTATATACCACAAAAACAGATAATTACTATTGAAGAATCGAAGACCACAGTAGTTACTGCCAGTCTGGAAATTCGAAAAACAATTCCCGTCGAGATAGAACTCGAATCGCCGGTGCGTTTGCGCAATGTATCCCTCAATATCGACGGTGAATCCAAAGGAGCCTACTTTTCGGGCGAGCTGAACGTGGGTACGCGTCAGGTCAAAGCAGAATACAACGGTTTTAGCGAGGACTTTGTCATCGAAGTTTCGCCCGATGGCAACAGGCATTTCAAATTGCCGGTAACGGCCAGAGTCCGGCTAAATTCCCTGCCCGACAAGGCAATGGTCTTCGTGGACGGCGAAGAACGCGGTCAAACCCCCTTGTTGCTGCGTCTTCCTCTGGGTAAGCATACCATCCTGATGAAAAAAGACCAATTGAGCACAGACAGAATTGTTACTTTGGGACTGGGCGACGACCTGGCAGAAACCTACACCCTGAGAAAGTACAATGCCTATTCGTTTATCTCCTATGTGGCATCGTATCAGGCTCCATATGGAGGAATAATGTACGGTTTTTGCCGTAACTGGGGCTTTTACACCAAGGCACAGATCAATCTCAAAATGCTGTTTGATACCAATAAACGCGATGTAATCCGGAATGTGGAAGAATACGCCGGATTGCCCAAGCAATACGAGTCCGCCAATCGCCTGTCTGTGACGCTGGGCGGAATGAAGCGCCTGAACTCCTGGATGTATATGTATTTTGGTGCAGGCTACGGGGAATACGAGCCTTTATACAGCATTACAGGGTATCCTGACTGCTATTTTTCACCCCGGCCGGTCAAAGGGCCCGAAGCGGAAGTCGGCATGATACTTAAATGGAAAGGCTTAACACTCTCTGCCGGTTACGGCGCTTTGATGCCTCTGTCCTTCGATACCAGGCAATTGTTTACCGATGTGCACCTGGGAGTGGGCTTTGTTATCAATCACCATTAATTCAGGGTATTATGAAAACAATACGTCTTATATTATTGGCTGGTATCCTTTCGTTGGTATCCTGTTTGTATCCCGGCGAGGATTGGGGATTTGAGGTCGCTGTAGAATTAAGCCTGAATGAAAAAACCTGCGAACGTCTGGTATTGGACGGCAGCTATCAAATACTCAAAGGCAGTGTGGAAATAGAGGAAAGTGGTTATTTCTATTCCGCATCCAAATCAAATCCCGATCTGAACAATGCCGAAAAAAAGACAGCTATACTGAGC
>JAAZGQ010000340.1 GCA_012511135.1 Bacteroidales bacterium
GATTTCGAAGGTAAAGCCGAATTGGAATTTGGTGTAAACGAAGCCGCCAGCCTGGTTGCTGCCGAAACCAGCCTGTTGGCTGATTTTGAAGCTGCCATTGTGGTCATCAGGCAAGCGATCAGAGCCTATACCGCCGGTAAGATTGAAGAAAACCTGGCTGAGTTTGCTACTTTGACTACTTCTTTTGTGCCTGGTTGGAATAGCCTGGAAGCTGTTCGTGATGGTTTGGTGCCTGATAGTTCTCATTTTACAAATTATCCTATTTATGGTAACTGGAACGGTACGGGGGACTATGGAAAAGTCAACTGGGTACAATACGAATGGGAAAAATCATACAAGATCACTGACATAAGTGTTTTTTGGTGGACCGATTACGACGGTGTTGCACAGCCTGATGTGGCTTACATTGAATACTGGTTTGCAAACAACTGGGTTAAACTAGCCGATATTGGAACAGATTTGCATAAAATGAATTACCTAAACGACCTGGATGTTACTACAGAAAAAATAAGAATATGTATGTCTAGTCCAACCGCCACGGGTATAATGGAATTTGCTGTCATTGGTCTGGAAATTGTGGACATGAACGAGGATTATTACAAGTACATGATCCAAAGTAAGCTCTACGCTTTCCAGAAAATCAATACCGATTCTATTCCTTTGGGACATGTTGATCAGGTAATTGATTTCCTGACTCAGGCTGAAGAACTGATTGCCGGTACAGAGTCTGTGGATTCATTGAGCGCCTTCGACACGGCTATGACAGAATTCCTGAGTGTTATATACGAGGCGCAGGATGCCTATATAGAATTGGCCAATCTTCTTGCCAGGTCTTTGGATTTGCTGACTAATACCGAATTCGAAGGCAAAGACGCTCTGGTCGAAGCCGACGAAGAAGCGTACATTGTATTCGAAGGCGCCGAAAGTACTCTCGAAGACTTCCAGGCTGCCGCTGATTTGCTGAGTGCAGCTATTGCTGCCTACAGCGCCGGTAATATCGAAGTGAATCTGGCCTTGCAGGCAATGGTAACAACTTCTCACGTTTCCGGTTGGGAAAGTCTGGCTGCTGTTAACGACAATCAAACTCCGACAGATTCGTATCAAACACCGCGTTATGGAAACTGGAACGGTGCAGAAAATTACGGTATAACCAATTGGGTGCAATATGAATGGCCTGCTGCTCAAAAGGTTACTAAAGTGGCTGTATATTGGGGAAGAGATGCTGGCGGAGGTTTGTCAATTCCTCATACAGCATATGTTGAATACTGGAACGAAACCATGCCTGCAGACGAATGGACAATGGCCGGCGATATTGGCATCGAAGCAGAAATGTTTAATACGCTCTCCCTTGATTTTGATGCATCCAAGATCCGTGTAAGTATGGCAAGCGAAACCTCTACTGCAATTATTGAATTCCAGGTCTGGGGCTTTGAAGTCATCAGCAGTGTTGCCGCTCCGGTTGTTGACAAAGACCTCAAAGTCTTTGTACAGGACGGCCGTCTGGTGGTATCGGGTGTTTCTGAATATCAGGTATATTCTATTCTGGGACATCAGGTTAATCCTGCCGATCAGCTCAAGCAAGGTATCTATATTGTCAAAGCCGGCAACAAGGCTGCTAAAGTTCTTGTTCGCTAAGCATAACTTCGTGATTTATTCCTCTTAAACCTAAGAGGAGGACGCTTAAACAGGAAGGATGCCTTGCATTTTGAGGCATCCTTCCTTTCTAAAACATCAGGCCTTAACCATGGTTATGATCTATGTATGAACGCCAGGCGAGCTAAATTATCTACAATAAAAAAGACGGCATCCCTAGCCGGAGTTCTCTTGTTCACTATATTGGCCTATTGGTTTTTGGGTTTCAATAAGGCCGATTTGTTGTTCAGAGGACAGGAATTGAGCTTGTTCTTGTTTGACCGCTATTTTTTTTTCGACCTTATTTCTAAGCCCGGTGGCTTATTGGAATATGCCGGCAGTTTTCTAAGCCAGTTTTTTTATTATCCCTTGTGGGGAGCTTTGATTATGTTGGGCGTACTACTACTGATTCAGTGGAGTGTATATCGCTTATTAAGCCTGTCCCGTGATTATTTTCTACTTTCCTTTTTGCCCTCTTGCTTTTTGTTATTGTTTGTTGTTCAGTTGGATTACAATATTTATCTATTCAAGATTCAAGATGTTTTTTATTCCCAAATGTTGGGTTTCTTGTTTGCCCTGCTGCCATTGGCCGGGTATAAAAAATTTGCATTACAGCCTAAAATACAGCATTACGGTCTGATGCTGTTCTATCTTGTCATCGGCTATCCTTTGGCCGGTTTTTACGCCTTGTTGGGTTTACTGTTTCTTTTGATACGCCTTTTAGTTATACCCGAACTGGCAAAAAAAGCCAAGCTGGCTTATTTTATTTCGGGTTTTGTAATGCTGCTGCTGATTCCGCAATGTTATGCGCCTTTTTACAGCAATATAAACCAAGACTTATTATACGGCTACGGCTTGCCCGTATACGATTTTTTCGGATCGGGATCTATGAATCTGCCCCTGTTGTTGGCCTGGCTCAGTTTAGCTTTCTGTTTTTTATTGTCTTCAAAACCATTCAAAGAATTAAAAACACCAGCTTTTATGGGAGTTGTAGCCCTTTTGCTGTTGTCAATGGTTTCGGTCTGGCTGTTTTCGAACAAAGATCCCAATCTCAAAACCCAGCTGGCTATAGAAAATGCCATTTCTCAAGACGACTGGGATAAAGTTCTCCTTTTGGCCAAAGCCAACAAAGAGGATCCTGACCGTATTTTGGTCATGTACCGCAATCTGGCCTTGTGGAAGAATAAGTCATTGTGTCAGAGTATGTTTTTGTATCCCC
>JAAZGQ010000341.1 GCA_012511135.1 Bacteroidales bacterium
GGTACATAACACTACCAGACGGATTCCCCGGGAGCTATGGACAAGGGAACAACCCTACCTTATGACATGGTATCCGTTATTTCCACAGACAAGAGAAGAAGGCCACCGGGTTTTAAAGACCAATACGCTTAAATATCGCGTCTACAGCTATTTCGTAGCCTTTGGCACCTACAGGAACGATGAAACCCGTGTACATCTCAAGGAAGATGGTTCCCTGTTAATCATCTCGGACCAAGGCGGACAAACCATTGCCAGGCATCAGGTGCCAGCCGGGGTTGGAAACAATGTCATCAACAGCAATCATCGACGGGACACATCTATCAAGCTGGACCAGTTACGTTCCAGGGTAAAGGACTTTTTTATGCACAGTTCGGCCATTCTTTGTTTTGTAGATCGTATTGATCAACGTTATCCCCGTTATGTGCGGGATCAACTCTGCACCTTGTTGGCATTGGCTGAAAGTTATGGAGCCGCAGCATCCGAAAAAGCCCTGGACTTTTGTGTTCGCAACGAATTGTTTAGTGCCAATGATTTCAAATCTCTGTTAGAAAGTACCAATAAAGTAAAAAAGACACCTGAAAAGGCCACCTTTAAACCACTTGGAGGGACGCAAACTCAACTACTGGCAAACATGGAGCCTGACAAGTCAAGGATCAGCGAATATGAATTAATCTTTAACCAGAACATCAGCAGCCATGAGCCAGTACATACCACAAATTAAGAAGCATGCCACACGTCTGCGCCTGTCGGGTATCGGTAGTAATATCACCAACTTGCTACTTGAGGCACAGAACGACTCCCCCAGCTACGACGAGTTTGTGTTCAAGCTGTTTTCCCACGAAGTCAAGGAGCGCGAAGCCAAACAGCAGCTGCTACGAATGAAATTAGCCAGACTGCCCGTCAACCACGATCTGGAACAGTACGACCACTCTTTTACCAGTGGCCTGAATCCCACTCAGCTCAATCAGTTGCGTGAATTGAACTGGTTGGATCAATGTTACAACATCATGCTAACCGGACCTTCGGGAACAGGAAAGACCTATATCTCGGCGGGCTTGGGCTTTGATGCCGTACAGCGTGGTTACAAGGCATATTTTAGAAATATCAGTGATATTCTGTCAACCTTACGCTTAAAGGATGTATCTCAAAATGCAGCCAAAGAGTTCAAACGATTAGCGGAGGCCCAGTTGATCATTATTGATGACGTGATGACACTTCCGGTAAACCGCGAAGATGGTAACCGGTTCTTTGTATTTATCAATCAGGTATATGAAACCACCTCGTTTATTATCACAACCAACAAATCACCCGCCGAGTGGGCCAGATCGCTTGATGATGAAACTCTGGCTACCGCATTATTAGACCGTTTCCTGTATAAATGTCAACTAATACAACTAAAAGGAAAAAGCTATCGTATGCAAAACAGAAAAACAATTTTTGAAAATGAAAAAAACTAACGAAAATATCTTTATTTTTGCTCAGAATTTACTGTATTCCTGTTCCTGAAAATACTGTAGGTAATGTTCCCAAAAACACTGTACAGGATTTTCCCATTTTCACTGTATTTTTAATTCCTGTTTACAATACCTTCTACCGATACAGGGAACTGGTGGAAACCGGTGGCGAATTAGCTCTACAGGAGATCAGCAGACGAAAGCCCATCATCAAAAATCGTATTGAACAGGAGATTGAAGATCGGGTAGTATCATTTGCAACAGAAAATCCCGCTTTTGGTCAGGTCCGTGTTTGCAATGAGCTGAAAAAGGAGGGTGTTTTTGTATCACCATCAGGTGTTCGAAGCATTTGGTTGAGAAATGATCTTGAAACATTCCGCAAGCGATTGAAAGCGCTGGAAGCAAAGGTTGCCCAGGAAGGAATCGTACTCACTGAAGCTCAGGTTGTGGCTTTGGAAAAGGCTAAAGAGGAAAAGGTGGCCAGAGGTGAAATCGAAACGTATCATCCCGGTTATCTTGGAGCCCAGGATACGTATTACGTGGGGAACATCAAGGGCGTGGGACGTATTTATCAGCAGACATTTATTGATACATACACGAAGGTGGCCACTGTTAAGCTTTATGATCGGAAGGTGGCTCTTGTTGCTGCTGATATGCTAAATGACCGGGTAATCCCTCTTTACGACCAGTACGGGATTCCATTGATGCGAGTGCTCACTGACAGGGGAACCGAATATTGCGGTGCAAGAGAGCATCACGAGTATCAACTCTACCTGGCGATCGAGGATATCGATCATACGAAGACCAAGGCAAGAAGTCCTCAAACAAACGGTATCTGTGAACGTTTTCACCGGACAATGCAGGAAGAGTTTTATGCGACTGCATTCCGGAAGAAGATTTACAAAACGATCGAAGAACTGCAAATCGATGTGGATATCTGGTTGAAGTACTACAACAACGAAAGGCCTCATTCGGGCAAATATTGTTACGGTAAGACGCCAATGCAGACCTGGAAAGATAGCCTTCATCTGACAAAAGAGAAATTGTTGGATACTCTGAATCAAAATTTTGTATCTTTGACTCCGTCGAATGAAGAGGAAACAGGCGCTGCTGGAGAGCAACTTGTCAGAAATAATCCGACTGGCTGGAATGGCCGAGGGGGTGAAAATACCCCCTCTTACCACTTTCCCATTCCGGTCAGCTATGTCTCAAAAAACTCAAATCCATAAATTAAAAAATGCCCACTGTCAGATCAAGTCTGAACTATTACAATTTACACAACCTCTATTGGTCTAAATATTCATGTGCAGGTATCATATTAATAACCATACCATCTTTTTCAAATCTGTCACTTTGATTCAGTGTTACGATTGTACCCTCTTTCAGTCCAAGATTTATCATTGCATCTAATAAACCATCATATTCTCTATCAAAGTTCTCATCATCCACATTCAAGCAGACTTGTATAGCTTCTTTGACTGCACTCTTTTCCATTGCGATAAAGTCGCACTCTCCACGATCTTTATAGTAGAATATTTGCTTGTATTTTTTACGAAAGTGTAAGA
>JAAZGQ010000342.1 GCA_012511135.1 Bacteroidales bacterium
ATCGATACGGAATGGTGTGAGCAAAGGGGCATAGCCTGGACCAATGCCCCGGGTTGTAACTCGGGTTCGGTGCAACAATATATTGCTTCGGTGCTGGCGAGTCTGGCTCAAGAGCCGGGCTTTCGTTTCGAAAACAAAACCCTGGGCGTGGTGGGTGTTGGCAATGTGGGTAAAAAAGTGGCGCATCTGGCCGAAATCCTGGGCTTCAGGGTGCTGCTCAACGACCCGCCCCGTGCCCGCGCCGAAGGCCCGGAAGCTTTTGTATCGCTCGAACAAATCACCAGTGAATGCGACATCATCAGCCTGCACGTGCCTCTCGAAACAAAAGGCCCTGATGCCACTTATCACTTATTTGACGCCAAAGGCCTGTCGGACTTGTCTCCGCATCAGATACTTATCAATTCCTCCAGAGGCGAAGTGGTCGATAATCAGGCCCTGAAAACCTGCCTGAAGCAAGGTGGAATAAAAGCGGCCGTGCTAGACGTCTGGGAAAAGGAGCCGGCCATCGATCTGGAACTACTGGACCTGGTACTCTACGGCACACCTCATATAGCGGGCTATTCTGCCGACGGCAAAGGCAATGGCACGACCATGAGTGTACGAGCCATCGCCGAAAAGTTCAATCTGCCGCTCAAAACCTGGCAAGCCTCCAACCTGCCTTTGCCCGCGCAAAGCATCCGTCCCGAACTGGACTGCAGGGGCAAGAGCCTGCAGGAGATTTTGTGCAGGGCTATTTTGCACACCTACAGGGTGGAAGACGAAAGCCGTACGCTAAAACAAAACCCCGGTACCTTTGAACAACAACGGGCCGATTACGCCGTGCGCAGAGAATTCGGCTGCTATACTCTCAGCTTGCAGGGAGCAGCAAAGCCTGTCGTAGAAAAGCTCTCGGCCTTAGGCTTTAAACTGGAAATCCTTCCTGAATGAAACAACTTAGAATGACTATTTAAATAACACAAGTATGAAACAACAATCAGACATCGGATTAGTAGGACTTGCCGTTATGGGCGAGAACCTCGTATTGAACATGGAAAGCAAAGGCTTTACCGTTAGCGTTTACAACCGCACTGTGGCCAAAGTGGACAATTTTGTCAACGGACGCGGCAAAGGCAAAAATATTGTCGGCACCAAAAGCATCGAAGAACTGGTGGCTTCGCTCAAGCGTCCCCGCAAAGTGATGCTTATGGTCAAAGCCGGCAAAGCGGTGGACGATTTTATCGAATTACTGCTTCCCCACCTGGAAGCCGGTGATATCATTATTGACGGCGGCAACACCCATTTCCCCGACACCAACCGCAGGACCGCCTATATGGAAAGCAAAGGCTTGCTGTACATAGGCACCGGCGTTTCCGGAGGAGAAGAAGGCGCTCTTACCGGCCCCTCCATCATGCCCGGCGGATCGAAAGCTGCCTGGCCTCACGTTAAACCTATTTTCCAGGCCATCGCTGCCAGAGTAGATGACGGCCCCTGCTGCGACTGGGTAGGTGAAAACGGAGCCGGCCATTTTGTCAAAATGGTACACAACGGCATAGAATACGGCGACATGCAGCTTATTTGCGAAGCTTACCAGATAATGAAAGATATGCTGGGCATGAGCACCGACGAAATGCATGAAGTCTTTGCCGAATGGAACAAGGGCGATCTGGACAGCTACCTGATCGAAATCACCCGCGACATTCTGGCTTACAAAGACGAAAACAATCAAGCTGTAGTGGAATACATCCTGGATACCGCCGGCCAGAAAGGCACCGGCAAATGGACCGGCATTGCCGCCCTCGACCAGGGCGTACCTCTTACTTTGATTGGTGAAGCTGTTTTCTCCCGTTGTTTGTCTGCACAAAAGGACGAACGCGTTGCTGCTTCCAAAATTCTGCAAGGCCCCAAACCTGCCTTCAAGGGCGATAAAAAAGCCTTTATCGAAGACTTGCGCAAAGCCCTGTTTGCTTCTAAGGTGGTTTCGTATGCCCAGGGTTATACCCTGATGCGTGCCGCTGCTGCCGAATACGGCTGGGATCTGAATTACGGCGGTATTGCCCTGATGTGGCGCGGTGGTTGTATTATCCGCTCGGTCTTTTTGGGCAAAATCAAAGAAGCCTTCGAAAAAGACCACGATATTGCCAATATCCTGATTGCTCCCTATTTCACCGAAAAAATGAAAGAAGCTCAAAGCAGCTGGCGTAACGTAGTAGCCCAAACGGCTCTGAACGGCATCCCCGCTCCCACTATGAGTTCTGCTTTGGCCTATTACGACGGTTATCGCTGCGAACGCCTTCCGGCTAACCTGCTGCAGGCTCAGCGCGACTATTTCGGAGCGCACACCTACGAACGCATCGACAAGCCCCGCGGTGAATTTTTCCACACCAACTGGACCGGCCGTGGCGGTGATACCGTGGCTACCACTTACATCGCCTAACTTTCCCGAACGACAGCTGAATTAATCAGCAATTGTTTTAAATTTTTCAGGAATCCCAAAAGTCTTAATGGCACTTTTGGGATTCTCTTTTTGGATTTCTTTTTCGATTTGAGATTCTCTTGGGTTTCCTTTTGGATTCTTTTTAGAGTTCACTTTTAAGATTATGTTTTGAGTGCTTTACTCTTTGTTTTGCTCTTGTCGTCGTTTTTTTAGTAATTTTGCCGCCTGATGTCCGATTTGCCCCTATGAAACAACAAATAAACACCTATGCCCTGCCGGTCGCCATGTTGATTGGCGGTTTCTTTCATACTTTTTTTAATCAGCTGAATTTCCTCACTCCCTACCTGATCTTCTTTATGCTCTTTTTCCCCTATTGCCGCATTCAGCTCAAAGACATGCGCTTCAGGAGTTTTCACCTTTGGCTGATCTTGTACCAGGTGCTGGGCAGCTTGCTGGCCTATTTGCTGCTGAGTCTGCTCAGGGAAGACCTGGCCCAGGGGATCTTGATTTGCATTCTGGCGCCCACGGCCACGGCTGCCATCGTCGTGGGTGGCATGCTGGGCGCCAATATTGCCCTGATGGCCAGCTATACCTTGTTTTGCAACCTGGTGGTGGCGATCATGGCTCCTATAATGTTTTCCTTTGTGGGCGTGCAGGCGGAATTGTATTTCTGGACTTCGTTCTGGCTGATTTTTCAAAAGGTCTTCCCCTTGTTGGTATTTCCCTTTGTGGCGGCCTTGCTTTTGCGCAAATTCGCTCCCGGGGTCAACGATAAAATTCAAAAAATCAGTTCCATCTCGTTTTATTTGTGGATATTTGCCCTGATGATTGTGAGTGGGCGCATAGTGCATTTTATGCTCAGTCAGCAAAAATCGGATTACAAGATTGCTGCCGTGCTGGCAGCGGCTGCTTTGGTGATCTGTGTGTTTCAGTTTTTGTTCGGGCGTTTTATCGGCCGACGTTACGGCGAAACCGTCAGCGGAGGTCAGTCGCTGGGACAAAAAAACACCATTCTGGCTATCTGGATGGCACAGACTTACCTGAATCCTATAGCAGCCATTGCTCCTGCCTCTTATGTGTTGTGGCAGAATCTGGTAAACAGTTATCAATTGTGGCGTAAAAACAGAAAAACGTCCTAATTTTAGGCCTTATGAAAAAGAACATCAAGACTGCCCTGATTCAAACCAGTGTTTCGGCCGATCCGGAACAAAACAAAGCTATGCTGGCCCAAAAAATCGGGAAATGCCGGCAACAGGGTGCTGAGCTGGTGGTTTTGCAGGAATTGCACAATAGTTTGTATTTCTGCCAACAGGAATCCACCGACCTGTTTGACCTGGCCGAAAGCATTCCCGGCCCTTCTACCGAATTTTACGCTCAGCTGGCGGCACAGCATCAGCTGGTGCTGGTTTGTTCTTTGTTCGAGCGCAGAATGGCGGGTTTGTATCACAATACGGCGGTAGTCTTTGACCGGGATGGTTCTTTGGCCGGAAAGTATCGCAAGATGCATATTCCCGATGATCCGGCATATTACGAAAAGTTTTATTTTACTCCGGGAGATCTGGGATTCAAGCCCATAGAGACTTCGCTGGGAAAATTGGGTGTCCTGGTTTGCTGGGATCAGTGGTTTCCCGAAGCTGCCCGCCTGATGGCCCTGCAGGGAGCCGAATTACTTATTTACCCCACAGCCATTGGCTGGGATCAGCGCGACAGCGAACAGGAAAAGGCTCGTCAGCTCGATGCCTGGATGACGGTTCAACGGGGACATGCCGTGGCCAACGGCCTGCCGGTGATTGCCGTAAACAGAGCCGGTTTTGAGCAGAATCCGGCTGATCCAAAACAGGGCATTCTGTTTTGGGGCAACAGCTTTGCTGCCGGGCCTCAGGGCGAGCTACTGGCCAGAGCCGGCGAAAAAGACGAAATCCTGCTGATAGAGCTCAGCCTGGAACGTAGCGAAGAGGTACGACGCTGGTGGCCTTTCTTGCGCGACCGCCGCATCGATGCCTATCAGAATTTGCTTAAACGTTTTGTGGATTAAGTCCTTTTAATTGACCAGCACCCAGGACTTGGCGTATTTTTGATCGCTGGCCCTGAAATCGGCCAAATAACTCAAAGCGGCCTCGCGTTGCTCAAAGCCCAGCACGTAAACCCGGGTTCTGCCTTCTTTGCTGGCCAGCCCGGCCTGCGGGAATTTCTTTTTGAGTTGTTTATGCTCCAGCCAGCGTTGCGCCTCAGCTTCGTTGGTAAAGCTGGCTACAACAATGCAGTATTTGGGACTGTCTTGAGGCGAGATTTCGTCGGCAGGGTC
>JAAZGQ010000343.1 GCA_012511135.1 Bacteroidales bacterium
ATGTTGGGGACCAATGCCATGAATGCCCGTCAGTATCAGGATGCTCTGGCTTTTTTCCTTTCTTGCCGCAGCAAAGATTTTTCAAAAAAAGAACAGGCTGATTATCACTTTCATTTGGCTTTTACTTATTTGCAACTGGATGAGCTGGACAAGGCCCAAAGTCTTTTCGAAAACTTGTTGCAGGAAGATCAGCGCTATGTATCGGCTTCAACCTATTACCTGGCCTTTATAGATTATCGTCAGGGCAGAACAGAAGAAGCATTGGAAGGATTCGGCAAAATTGCCGCTCATCCCGAATACGAACGGGTAGTGCCTTACTACATAATGCAGCTCTATTTTGATCAGGGCAAAAACAAAGAAATGCTTGAAATCGCCGAAAAACTTCTGCAGGAAGATCCCAACGAATCGGAGCGTATTGAACTTTACCGTCTTTCGGCAGCCGGTTATTATGAGCTGGACGACCACGCCCTTTCGCAGGAATATTATGCCAAGTATCTCAGATACAATCCGGAACTTTTGCGATCGGATGCTTACCGCATTGCCATCAATCATTATATAGCCAAGGAATACGAACAAGCTACGAACTATTTTTTGCAAGTAAGCGAAGGAGGCGATGCCCTGGCGCAAAATGCCGAATATCATCTGGGTTTATGTTACCTGCAACAGCAAAACTTTGATCAGGCCCGCATGAGTTTTGAACAGGCCTCGCTCAGTGACAAGGATATGGAAGTCAAAGAGAGTGCTCTGTATAATTATGCCCTCTTGTGTTACCAAACTTCTTTTTCGCCTTTTAATGAACAGGTTAGAGCTTTTGAACGCATATTGACAGAATTCCCCAATTCCCGTTATGCCAATCGTGTTTACGGGCATTTGACTGATGCTTTTCTGAGTACCAAGAACTACCAGGCCTCCCTGGATGTGCTGAACAAAATTGTCAACCCCGGCGAGGATTTGCTGGAAACCAAAAGCAAGTTGCTCTTTTTGATGGGCATGGACAAATTCAACAACGCAGCCTATAACGAAGCCTTGTCTTATTTCAATTCATCGGTTCAGCTGGCTGCTCAGCTCAGGATACAGGCTCCCGAAACCTATTTCTGGAGAGGAGAAACTCATTATCGTCTCGAAAACCTAAGGGCTGCCGCCAACGATTATCTGCGTTTTCTGAACGCCCCCAATGCTTCGGCTTATAAAGCCTGGCAGCTGGCTCATTATAACCTTGGTTATGCCTATTATAATCTTAAGCAATATTCCGAGGCTTTGAATTGGTTTACTAAATACAGCCAGTTTAAGGAAGTTCGTAACGACAATACTTATCCGGATGTTTTGAATCGCATCGGGGATTGTTATTTCCATGCCCGCAGCTATATTCAGGCCGAAGAATATTACAATATGAGCGACAAGCTTTCCGAGAACGGCAACGATTATGCGGTATTTCAACGGGGATTCAGCTTGGGCCTGCGCAGGCAGCACGAGGAAAAAGCCCGTTTGTTTGGCACTTTTGAGCAACGTTTTCCTCTGTCTGATTACCTGGACGATGCCCTTTACGAACAAGGCCGGGCTTATATATTCCTGCACCGGCCTGCAGAAGCCCTGCCTGTTTTTGAGAAACTGATACAAAAATTTCCCAACAACATACTGGCACGCAAAGCCGGTATTCAGATTGGACTGCTCGAATATAACCGCAACAATACGGATGCAGCTATAGCAGCCTATAAAAAAGTAATAAACGAGTATCCGGGCAGCCTGGAAGCCCAGACTGCTCTAAACGACCTCAAGATGATTTATGTGGCGGTCAACCGGGTGCCCGAATATCTTAGCTATGTGGACAATTTAGGCAGCGGTGTACGGATAGAACGCAGCGAAAAAGACTCTTTGTCTTATCTGGCGGCCGAGCGCCTGATGGTTGACTCCAAGAATCAGGAAGCCATAAAAGGTTTCCAGGATTATATTAATGCCTATCCTCAGGGAATGTTTCGTACCGAGGCTTATTTCCATGCCGGTAATTTGTTGTTGCTCGACAACAAAACACCCGAAGCCCTGCCTTATTTCCAGGAAGTGATTAAACAAACGGGCCATCGCTTTATACCCGAAGCTCTGGTTGTTTTAGCCGAAAATGCGTACAAGCAAAAAGAGTATACCAATGCGCTGGATTATTATCAGCGTCTGGATGTGCTGGCCGAAGACCGCAGTACCCGCATTGGAACCAGGAGCGGGATCTTGCGTTGCCTGTATGAGCTTAAGCGCAACGAAAGCATTCCGGCTGCTGCCGACAAATTACTGGCAGAAGAAAATTTATCGCCCAGTTTGCAGCGCGAAGCCTTATTCCGCAAAACCATTGCATTGATGGAGTTGAACAGAGCCGATGAAGCTCTCTCCGATCTGGAACGACTGGCTGAAGAATCGCAGACTGCTTTCGGAGCCGAGGCCCGTTTCCGCCTGGCCGAATATTGGTTCGACAAAGCCGACCTGAACAAAGCTGAAGAGATCAGCCAGGCATTCCTGCGCGACGGAACTTCGCAATCTTATTGGCTGGCTCGTTGTTTTGTTTTGCTTTCGGATATTTACATTCAGCGTAAAGATTATTTTCAGGCAAGGCAATACCTGATGAGCCTGAAAGAAAACTATAAAGCCGACGATGAAATCGCCGGAATGATTCAAACACGTTTGGACGATATCGCCCAACGCAGTAAAGAATAAATATGAAAAAGAACGCTCTATATTTTTTGCTGGGCTTATCCAGCTTTTTCCCAATATCTCTGGCGGCCCAGACAGCCCAGGACAGTATAATCAGAAGAGATCTCCTGCTCGAGAAAGAATATAATCCTATGCTGGAAACGGCCGGCAAGATTTATCGTGTTCCCGAAACAGAGGATCTCAAAACCAAAGAGACCGAAGTGCGTTTCTCGGTTTCAGAGGCACCAACCATGACCCCCGGGGAATACGTTCCTTTGCGCGCCGCCGAGGCCCGCACTTATTTCCCTGCCCGTGAACAAAAGGCTTACGTCAGGCTGGGAGGGGGCTATCATTGGGCAGCATTGGGCGACGCTCAATGGAATATTTTGCGAGGTCCCAGACATCTCCTGGATTTGACTGCCTGGCATCGTTCTTCTTTTGGGAAGCTTATTTTGCAACCGGATTTGGCAAGCAGGGCTAAGCACGTGGACAGCCGACTGGGGCTCAACTACCAATGGCACTTGAATTCGGCCGAGTTCAGAGCCGGCCTTTCGGAACGTTTTTATGCCTGGAATTATTATGGCCGCTCCTGGAGCAATTTGCCTTTTCAAAACAGAGACAGCCTGGTGGTGCCGGGTATGCAATGGTTTTCGGATACTAAACTCAGCCTGGGAATAGAATCAAAACCCTGGGATAAAGCTTTTGATTACGCTTTCAATGTAGATGCTCATTATTTTCGTCTGGGCAAAGCCCTGGCCAAAGACAGCCTGGCAGGAGCCGGCACTGCCGAAACGGAATTGGATGCCAATCTTGCACTAAACCACCAAATCAACGACAAGCTGGCTGTCGGCTTGGATGGCAGATTAAGGACTTTGTTTTATCAACGTGCTAAGGCTTCGCAAAGAATCAGCCTGGCCGACCATATGCAGTACGATCCTTCTTTTGTGGCCTTTAGCGATGTGCCGGCCAATGCTTTTTGGTTCGAACTGAATCCTCAGGCTAAGTACTCCCTGGGTTTATGGGATTTTGGGCTGGGATTTCGCTTGTCGTATTTAGGCGGACAAAAATTATTGATTGCTCCTACTGCTTCGGTGAACCGGCCTTTGGGTGATTGGGCTAAATTTAATTTTGAGCTCGACGGAGGACAGAAACTTTATTCCTA
The DNA here is from genome assembly GCA_012511135.1 of Bacteroidales bacterium. GTDB lineage: Bacteria > Bacteroidota > Bacteroidia > Bacteroidales > UBA1402 > UBA1402. Next base: position 3,836 of record JAAZGQ010000343.1, read on the forward strand.
TCGCGAAGGCCTGGAACTCAATTCTTATCTGGATCCCTCTATTCGCCTCTTGCCCGAATATACGCCTGTGGCCTTGAGAGGAGCTTTGCAGATTAAGCCGCTATCAGGTCTCAATATGACTGCATTCACCGGCTATTCTTTTACCAGAGACCTGGCGATGTTTTACAATGCCTTGCCTGCGGACAGTGGTATGTTGAATAACTTAAGTTACAGCAGGCTATTCATGGCCAATTACGTAAAAATGAATAAGCTTTATGTGGGTCTGGGCTTTAATTTTGCTTACAGAAAAACCCTGAACCTGAGTGGCAAGGCCAGCTATAATCATTACATAGCTTCGTCAAGCGATCTAAAAATGGATATGCTGCTGAGCAGTAATGCGCGCAGACCCTGGCATAAGCCCGCATTCGAAGCTGAGGCCCTGCTCAATTTTACCCCTACAGAGCAAACAGCTTTCTTTGTTTCTTACCATTGGGAAGGGACCCGCTATGCTCCTGATTATTTCACTGCTTACCGTAGACTGCCCGATATTCATTATCTTTCGTTGGGAGGTTCTTACGACATCACCCGCCGCCTGGGCGTCTTTTTGCATCTGAACAATGTTCTGAATCAATTCTACGAGGTTTGGAATGCTTATCCCTCTCAGGGCTTTACAGCAGTAGTCGGGGCTTCCTATTCTTTCTAAACCGACATGTTGGTTCGTAGTCAGGCTTTAGTGTTGCACCAGATTCCCTACAGCGATGCCTTTTCTGTTGTGCATCTCTATACCAGGGAGTTCGGGAGGCAAGCTTACCTGCTGACGCGCAATCACAAAAACAGCAGGCTTAGGCAGTCGCTGTTTCAGCCTTTGTCCCTGATTGAATACGAAGCCGAC
>JAAZGQ010000034.1 GCA_012511135.1 Bacteroidales bacterium
CGCATCAATACCCCGTAAGCAGGATGCACTTCCTCAAAAAGTCTGGTCTGGTTGGCATCGCCCATATAAAACGAGCCGCCTCCCAGGCCTCCGATTTCCATGCGATAACTCTGTCCGTACATTACTGCAGAGCAGAGTAATAAAAATATCGAAAAGAATGCTCTTCGTCCTGTCATGCTAATAAATGGCTGTAACATCTCATACTTTAACGCAAAAAAGCAGAATTCATTTTACAGGAATGTTTATTTCTCAGGAAATAATTTTCTGTGAATGTTCCCTTTCCAGACTTTATTTGAGATGTCGCCGGATTCTCCGCCGAAAATCCAGATATATTTGTCTTCTTCAACCAGAATGTGTTGATATGCTAATCCTTCTTTGATATCAAAAAATTGAAGCACAGTATCGGCTGCCGACCAGCTCATGCCGTGATTTCCCGAAATGTACAGGCTGCTGTCATGCCGGCCCAGGCTGTTCAGTCCGCCGTAGTAAAACATTTTATCGTCGTAATGAAATAAGGAGGCTCCTTTTCTGGGTTCAATGATAAGGGGTTTGTTGTTGACCTTTACCCAATACAGCCCGTCCATAGTGCTCCAGCTGTCTCCGTTCAGTTCTCCCCGCGCATTAATACCTCCGAGCAGACTTATGTAAGGGACGTCGGTAACTGTTTTATAATTTGTAATGGCATAGTCCGCGACAGGAAAATCTTCGGGTATAATTTGCCCGCTTTCCCAACCTGCAGAATCTCCTTTGAAGCGGGCAAAGCGCAGATCACCCTTGTTGTCAAGTATGATTCCGGTCAAAACGTCTTCACTAAGGAATTTACGCCCCTCTAATTTACCAAAAAGAGTCTTGACTTTGGTGCTGTCAGCAGAGCCTGACCATTGATTCAGATCGGTGGAATTGTATATTGATCCTTGTTTGCCCAGGAGATAATATTTTTCTTTGAATTCAGTCAGGCTCTGAATCAGAATAGTATCGTTTAGTCCTGAAACAGGAGCATCCGCTGTCCAGTTGAGTCCATGGTCAGTAGAAGTATAACTGATAACTGAGCCGGAATCGGGTGCAAAGAATGTTTTGAACAAGCCATGGTGTATAAGCGTTTTATTTCGGGCTGCAATGCCAGGAAAATTGCTGCTCAGGGCATTCATCACCATAGAGTCTGGGCTGAGTTGATGTACATTAACCCTGATCTGGTATTTCTTTTGGTGTTCACCGTCTTCGGAATAATTGCTCAGGGACATGGGCTGGCTAAAATCTAATATATCGCCGACTTTCCATGGCAAAGTGTCGTTGATGAGGATGTTGCCATTGGATGAAAAGAAAATAATGCTGGGGAACAGCGAATCAATCCGGGTTTGATACGGCAGCGAATCAGGATTGTAAATGAGTCCGGCAAAATTGTCAACATAAAAGGTGTAATTGGCAATCTCAGGGAATGAGTCAAAGCCAAAATGTTGAATATTAGCCAGGGAAAGTGACTGATCCTCAAAATTATGACAAGAAGGAATACCCAGCAGTAAAGGACTGAGTAAAACCAATAGCCGGACTTTTTTCTTGATGCTATATATTATTTTGTCCATTCAATTCCAAAAATTAAGCGCAAAAGTAAGAAGAATTTTAGCTTAAATTGCAAATAACAAGTTTTTTATGAATAATTAGTCCGAAAACTGCCTGTAGTACTTTAGCCCTTGCGAAGATAATGCGTGATGCTCCGGTTCTCCGAGCTTAGCACCCTGCCTGAGATATGGCATTCTTTAAGCTGATCTTCCGGAATATGCAAGGCTTTGTGCCCCCGGCCGATGGAAGTATGCCAGGTTTCTACCTGGATTTCATCCCAGAGCCCGGCGTCCAAAAAAGCTTTTTGCAGGGTGCTGCCCCCTTCGACCAAGAGGCTGTGAATGTTGCGTGAATATAATACAGCCAGCATTTCCTCAAGCTCATTACTCATCCGGTGCCTGCTCAGGGCCAGCCATTCTTTGTTGCCGACAGTCTTAGAGTAATTCAGGGTAAAAATAAGGCAGGGAAATTTATCGCTCAGCAATAGTAAGTCTTTTTGCAGGCTGTTTTTGCGATCCAACACAACACGCAAGGGATGTCTTCCGGGCCAATGCCTCAGCGTCAGCTGCGGATTGTCCAGCAGTGCTGTGCGGGAACCCACCAATATGGCGTCGGATTCTGCTCTGAGCTTATGAACCAGTAATTGGCTGTAGGCACTGGAGATTAGCAGAGCCTTTTGGCCGTCTCCCGGCTGACGGATAAAATCGGAATAACCGTCGGCCGTTTGAGCCCATTTCAGTGTTATGTAAGGCCTTTTCTTTTTATGGAAGCAAAAAAAACTTTTATTCAAATACCTTGCAGCCTCTGCTTCCAGCCCAACTTCTACTTTGATACCGGCAGCGTTTAATTTGGCAATGCCCTGCCCGCAAACATCAGGAAAAGGATCCTGGCAGGCGATTACCACCCTGGGAATTTTTTTTTCAATTATCAGATCTGTACAGGGAGGGGTTTTCCCAAAGTGGGAGCAGGGTTCCAGATTGACGTATAGAGTGGACTCTTTTAGTAATTCCTGATTCTTGACAGCCCTTATAGCCTTTGGCTCTGCATGAGCTTCGCCGGCCCGGTGATGCCAGCCTTCGCCGATAATGGTGTTTTGGTGCACAAGCAGTGCTCCTACCATTGGATTGGGTGAGCAGCTTATGCGTCCGTTTGCCGCCAGTTGCAGACAGCGCTGCATGTAAACCGCTTCCGGATTTTTGTTTGTGGTATTATTGTGAAGCAAGGATAAATCCATTATTTTTGTAAACAAATTGTTAACCATGCAAACCTTCCTGGCCTCTGCGGCAATAAGCCTGAAAGAATATTACCGACCCGAAGAAATCAGGCAGTTGGCCTATTCTTTGTTGGAGGATTGCTGTGGTTTTTCCAAGAATGAAATCTACGCCGGCAAAGATACTAAAATTTCAGCTAAGCAAAGGGAGGAATTAGAGCAAAAGCTGATTAGGCTGGCTCGGGGTGAACCTTTGCAATATATAACAAAACTTGCTTATTTCTACGATCTTAAGCTTGCAGTTAATCCGGCGGTACTGATTCCACGCCCCGAAACCGAAGAACTGGTGGAATGGATTATCAGCGATTCTGCCCGGAGAAAAGGAAAAATCCTGGATGTCGGCACAGGCAGTGCTTGTATAGCGCTTGCATTAGCCAAACACTTGCCGGGCATGCAAGTGGAAGCCTGGGATATTTCTCCCGCTGCTCTGGCTTTGGCCCGACAAAACGCTGCGGACCTGAAGCTGGACATACAATTAAGGGAGCAGGATTTATTCAGTTATAGTCCGAAACCAGGGCTTTCGACTTACGATGTTATCGTGAGCAATCCTCCCTATGTGACTACGAATGAGGCCCTCAGGATGGAAAAAAGAGTACTCGATCATGAACCGGCTTTGGCCTTATTTGTACCCGACGACGATCCCCTGGTTTTTTATCGGGCTCTGGCTGCATTGGCTGCCGGGATCCTTAGTCCCCTGGGAAGTTTATACGTAGAAATCAGCATCTATTACGGCAAGGAAACTGTACAATTGTTTAAAGATGCGGGTTTTGATGAGGTAGTACTCCGGCAGGATCTTTCCGGCCGCGACCGAATGATAAAAGCAAGTAAATACCATGGATAATTATTCACAGGCACTTAATTGGGCGCAACATTATTGCTCCAAAGCAGAGCGCTGCCCGGGAGATGTGTTGAAAAAAATTGGAAAATACAACCTGGATGCGGACTCTGTCAAAGGCTTGCTGGAAAACCTGCGCAAGGAAAATTATCTGAACGATGCAAGGTATGCCAGGGCTTATGTCGTGGATCAGTTTCGTTTCAGTCGCTGGGGCAGGATAAAAATCCGCTATATGCTAAAACAAAAAGGCCTTGCCGAAAAAGACATACAGGAAGCCTTGGAGCAAATACCTCAGGATGAATATCTGGAATCACTAAAGGCCTTGATCAAAGAGAAAGAAAAACACTATGCCGCTCTGGAAGCTTACGAAAAAAAGTTTAAACTCCTGAGGTTTGCCTACAGCAGAGGCTTTGAGCCCGATCTTATTAACCAATGCCTGGACTCTTCAAAGAATTACTAAATCTGCTCTATCCGCCGCTCTGTGTTGTTTGCGGCAGCAAGCTTATTGAAGGCGAAGAACAACTTTGTTCGGCTTGCCTGTACGACTTACCGCGCACACGTTTCCACTCTGATCGTCAAAATCCCGTAGCAGAACGTATGGCCGGCAAATTGCCTTTCGAAAAAGCGACCGCCTGTTTTCATTATCAAAAAGAATCACATTTGCAGATCATTATGGAGAGTTTTAAATATAAGTCTAATCAACAGTTGGCCTTTTTTTTGGGGAATTACGCCGGGATGCAACTGAGAAAAGATGGTTTTTTTGAACAGATTGACTTGCTTTTGCCTGTGCCTTTGCACAAAAACAAGGAAAAGTGGAGAGGATATAACCAGAGCAACTTGATTGCCAGGGGATTGGCACTTCAGGCTGGCTTGCCCGTTGATATCAGTTCCTTGCAGCGGGTAGTGGAAAACCCTACTCAAACCAGGCGTGGACTTTGGGAGCGCAGTCAAAATGTGCAGCAGATATTCAGACTAAACCGACCCGACAGCCTTGCTGATAAACATGTTTTGTTGGTTGATGATGTTTTGACCAGTGGCTCTACTATGGAAGCCTGTGGAAATGCTTTACTTGAAGTCAGCGGGCTAAGACTTAGTTTTTTTGCTTTGGCCCTGGCTTAATTCTTTGTAATACTGTCTTTGTATATTGCAAAATATCTGTACTTTTGCCCTTGCTAAAATGCAGCCTGAGGAGATCTGAGCAGGAAGCTCAACTCATTAATTACGACCGATATGAAAAAGAAAACGATCCTGATTGCCCTTATGGTTTTTGCTTTGTTTGCCCAATCCCGTGCCCAAGACATTATCAAATCGGGATATAACCTGGGAGCACTGCCAGCCATTTCATACAATTCAGATTTGGGTTTTCAGTATGGAGTCATACTGAATCTGTTTCATTACGGGGACGGCTCCCGTTATCCCGCTTATGATCATTCCTTGTATCTGGAAGTATCGCGATATACCAAAGGTACAGGCGTGTACAGACTTTATTACGACTCGGATCGTCTGATCAGGGGAGTACGCAGTTTTATTGATTTGTCGTATATGACCAATCGGATGCAGGATTTCTATGGTTTCAACGGTTTTCGTTCGATATACAGCACCGATTCGGTAGCCGCTAATTCGGCCTTTTATAAAATGGATCAAAATAAATTCCATTTGATGGCCGATTTTCAGGGAGATTTCCTGGTGGATAATTTAAAGTGGCTCTTAGGTTATGGTTTGTACAATTACAGTATAGCTCCGGTCAATCGCGAAAAGCTCAATAAGGGAAAACCTATTGAAGAGCAGATTCCCGACAGGCCCGGTCTGTATCAGAAATACGTCGAATGGGGCCTGATTAGTCCGGAAGAGCAACATGGAGGCATGCTTAACCTTTTCAAAGCCGGTTTTATGTACGACAGCCGAAACGCCAAAACCAATCCCAGCAAAGGAGTCTTTACGGAAGCCTTGCTCGAAGTTGCCCCTCCATTGTTGAATGAAAGCCCTTACGTCAATTACATTGTAATGCATCGTCAGTATCAATCCCTGATTGAAAATCGTCTGAATGCAGTCTTGCGTATTGGTGTGCAGGGCAAGATTGGCAACAATGCCGCTCCCTTTTACCGCAAGCCTCAGTTGATCTCTACTTTTGCTACCCGCACAGTTACTACCGGCCTGGGGGGTAATTCAACCTTACGCGGCATTTTACAAAACAGGGTAGTGGGTGATGCCTTTGCTATGGCTAACGTGGAATTGCGCTGGAAAATGATTAATTTTCGCTGGTTCAACCAGAATTTTTATATCGGGACCAATTATTTTTGGGATGCCGGTTATATAATTGACCCTGTCGATTGGGCTGATCCTTCGGTATTGACGGCAAATCCTGACTATTTTGCAGACAAAGACGGTTTGCATCATTCAGCCGGTCTGGGCCTCAAAATTGCCATGAACGAAAATTTTGTACTCTCGGCCGATTTTGGCAAAGCATTCAACAAACAAGACGGAGCCGGACTTGGAACCTACATAGGTCTGAATTACCTGTTCTAATTACATAACCTTTTAAGATGAAAACATTGGAAAAACTAATTGCGGAGAAGTTATTAAAGATCAAGGCTGTCAAGCTGCAGCCCTCCAACCCCTTTACCTGGGCCATGGGTTGGAAGTCGCCTATTTATTGTGACAATCGCAAAACACTTTCATATCCTCAACTCAGGAATTTTATAAAAATTGAATTAGCTCGCATCATTCGTGAAAAATACGAACAAGTGGATGCTATTGCCGGTGTGGCTACCGGAGCTATCGCTCAGGGAGCTATGGTAGCAGAAGAACTGGGCCTGCCTTTTGTTTATGTTCGTTCTTCGCCCAAGGACCATGGCCTGGAAAACATTATCGAAGGCGACTTAAAACCCGGCATGAAGGTTGTGGTTGTTGAGGACCTGATTTCTACAGGCGGCAGCAGTCTCAAGGCTGTGGAGGCCATACGCAAAGACGGCAGTGAAGTAATTGGAATGGTAGCCATTTTTACCTATGGATTTGATGTAGCTGCCGAGCGTTTCAAGCAAGCCAAAGTGGAATTGACGACTTTGTGTAATTACGATACTATTTTGGAAACAGCCTTGGAAACCAATTACATTACTGATGCCGAGGTAAGGACTTTGCAAACCTGGCGCAAAGATCCGGCTAATTGGCAACCCAGAATACAATAATTGAACCGATGACTGAATTTAAAACACAGACCGGCAGAATCGCAGCCCCTGCCTGCAGGGTTTTTGAGGTTCTTTCCGATTGGAATCATCTGGCTAAGATAAAAAAGAAGATCTCCGAAAGCCAGTTGCGAGGCTTTGAATTTGATGCCGATTCCTGTCGTTTTGTGGTAGACAGCTATGGGGTGGGCGAAATCGTTGTGCGTATTGCTGAGCGAGTTCCCTGTACAGCAATAAAAATTAAGGCAGATAAGTCGCCCATTGATTTCAACGCTATTGTAAGTATAGAAGAAGAAAATCCCGAGGCTAGTTTGTTGACAATCAACCTGGAGGCCGATCTCCCGTTTATGCTGAAAAATATTTTGTCGCCTTCCATACAAAAAGGCATGGACAGAATTCTCGATTTATTGACGGATTATTCATATTGATCGCCATGAAACTCTGGCAAAAAAATACCGAAGTAGATAAGGACATCGAACGCTTTACTACAGGCAAAGATCGCGAGATGGATCTATACCTGGCCGGCTTTGATGTGTTGGGCTCCATGGCCCATGTGCACATGCTGAAACAAATCGACCTGATATCTGCCGCGGAATTACCTTTGTTGCTGCATGAACTCCGAAATATCTACGAACAAATCCAAGCCGGAGAATTCGTTATTGAACCGGATGTAGAGGATGTCCACTCTCAGGTAGAGCTTATGCTCACCCGCAAACTGGGCGATCTGGGCAAAAAAATCCACAGCGGGCGTTCAAGAAACGACCAGGTCTTGCTAGACCTCAGGCTTTTTACCCGCCACAAACTGGAGGAACTACTGGAAGCGGTACATGCCTTGTTTGATTTGCTTATTAAATTGAGTGAGCGTTATAAAAAGGTGATGCTGCCCGGCTATACGCATTTACAGATAGCCATGCCCTCCTCTTTCGGGCTCTGGTTCGGAGCTTATGCCGAATCGCTGACAGACGACGTGCAGATGCTGCAGGCTGCCTTTAGGATATGCAACCGCAATCCCCTGGGCTCAGCTGCCGGTTATGGTTCTTCTTTCCCATTGAACAGAAGCCTGACGACCGAATTGCTGGGTTTTGAAGGCTTGAACTACAACGTGGTATATGCTCAGATGGGAAGGGGCAAAATGGAAAAAACCACGGCTTACGCACTGGCTTCTGTGGCCGGCACCATTTCCAGGCTGGCTTACGATGCTTGTCTGTTTAATTCCCAAAATTTTGGTTTTATTACTCTGCCCGCCGAATTTACTACCGGGTCGAGCATTATGCCTCACAAAAAGAATCCCGATGTCTTTGAGCTGACCAGAGCCAAATGCAACAAGCTGCAACAACTTCCGGAGGATATTGCAGCCATCATTCAAAACCTTCCTTCGGGTTATTTCAGGGATTATCAGATGCTCAAAGAAATTTTTCTGCCAGCTTTCGATGAACTTTTGGATTGTATAAAGATGACCGCAGCCAGCCTGGAACGTATTCGTGTAAACGAGCACATACTTGATGATCCTCGCTATGAATACATTTTTAGTGTGGAAGAAGTCAACAAAAGGGTTTTGGCCGGCATTCCGTTCAGGGAAGCTTACCGGCAGGTGAGTTTCGAAATTGAGGCCGGTCGTTTCAGAGCCGATAAAAACATTAAACATACTCACGAGGGGAGTATCGGGAATCTGTGTAATGACAAGATTGCAGGCCGAATGGAGGAGTTGATGGGCTCTTTCCCCTTTGAACACATAAAAAAAGCACTGGATTCTTTGTTAAAGGTTTAAATAAGAAATTTATATATAGTTTAATCAGCCCCCGTTTACAAACATCCCGCCAGCAATAGCGGGATGTTTTTTTATGTCAATATGGCAGCAATTCTCTTTTGGCAAATTCTTTGAGAAGAGTAGGGTGTTACAAAATGTGGAGGCTGAAAGAAAGCTGAGGCTTAAACTGAAAGAAAGGGGAAGCCAAGGAAAATGGAAGCTTTTTTAATAACCCGAAACAAAAACCTTGCTATATGAATTTTAATCAATTTACTATTAAGTCGCAGGAAGCCGTTCAAAAAGCGGCTCAAAAAACTTCTGCTCTTGGCCAGCAAAGCATAGAAACCCCGCATTTATTTATGGCTTTATGGGAAGCCGGAGAGCAGGTGGTCTCTTTTTTATTCAACAAATGCGGTGTTCAGCCTCAGCCTGTTATTCAGGCCGTTGAACGTCAGATGTTGTCTTATCCCAAGGTAAGCGGTGGCGAAAACTATCTCTCCAAAGAGGCCAATGCCGTATTACAAAAAGCCACTGCCTATGCGGCTGAGCTAAAGGATCAGTTTGTGTCGCTGGAACATATATTACTAGCCTTGCTGAGCGAAAAAAGTCCCGTTTCCAATATACTCAAAGATGCCGGCTTAACGCTCAGAGATCTTAAGCAGGCCATTGCGGAATTGCGCAAAGGCAAGTCGGCCGATACCGAAAACGCCGAAGAAGTATACGATGCCCTGAACAAATACGCCATACACCTGAACGAAATGGCCCGAAACGGCAAACTCGACCCGGTGATTGGCAGGGATGAGGAGATACGCCGTGTATTGCAAATCTTGAGCCGGCGAACCAAAAACAACCCCATACTCATCGGTGAACCCGGAACGGGAAAGACTGCCATAGCCGAAGGCCTGGCCCATCGCATCGTCCGGGGTGATGTGCCCGAAAACCTCAAAAGTAAGCAGGTTTATTCGCTGGATATGGGAGCCCTTGTGGCCGGAGCCAAATACAAGGGGGAATTTGAGGAACGACTCAAAGCCGTGGTTGGCGAAGTGATCAAAGCCGAAGGAGAAATAGTGCTTTTTATAGACGAGATTCATACCCTGGTAGGTGCCGGCAAAGGAGAAGGAGCCATGGACGCTGCCAATATCCTGAAACCCGCCCTGGCCCGGGGAGAGCTCCGGGCTATCGGGGCCACTACCTTGAACGAGTATCAGCAATTTTTTGA
>JAAZGQ010000344.1 GCA_012511135.1 Bacteroidales bacterium
AATTTATAAGCCAGAGGCAATTCATTCAAAAAATCATACAAAGCGGTACTCATGTACGGAAAACTCATAGCTGAGCCAAACAAGTCCGCCATCCTGGACGACTTAAACAAAATAACCTCGTTAATGACCTGTTTAATATCAATATTGAAATTCCTGCTGAAAAAAAAGTCCTCAAAACTCCCAAAGTGCTGCGGTAATCCTTTCAGGTAATCAAATTGCTTCATCCTGAAATCGCCGGCACTCATCCTGTTCAGTTGCTGCAGGCTAAAGCCAAACAAGTCGCTTTGCTGTATATTCAGAATCTTATTATTATGAAACTGAGTACGAAAAAACACATTGTCTTTGTCAAACAGGCTGAGCCCTTTGCCCAATGCAGCGTAAGCCTTTTGAAAAACCTGCAAACCCGATTTCCTGAGTTTCCAGTGCAATGCCAGCTCCTTGCCAGAAGTCCCGAAATGCTGATCGTTACCATCGCCGCCCAACACTATGCCGGCTTGTTCCCCGCTGTCGCGGAGCAAACGCATGGCGCAATAATTCACCATCAGGCCTCCTTCGTTAAAAGGATCACCGGTAGCCTTCAGAATTTGCGGTAAATCCAAAATTTCGCTGCCCTCAATCTCGTACTGATAATGACGGGAGCCGTATTTTTTGGACAACAAGTCAGCCAGGGGTAATTCTGTCCAGGGATTGTTTTTGAAACCTATGGAATACGACACCACATCGCCCTGATAGATTTCTCTTAAAGCAGCTATATTGCCTCCGGAATCGTAACCTCCGCTCAACAAAAGCCCCACTTTGGTGTTCTGCCCTATTCTGTCCCTGATGGCTTGTCGGTGAAGCTGCTCATAAGCATCGGTAGCCTCTCCGGGGCTCAGCTTACAGGCGGCAGTTTTGGCCAGATAAGATTCATAATCGTAAAGTTCTTTTGTGCTAATCTGCCCGTTCTGCAATGTCAGCAACTGCCCGGGGCTCAATTTTCTGACCCCTTTCAGGGCTGTCATAGGTGAAGGAATGTAACCGATGCCGAGAAAAGTAAACAAGGCCTCTGTGTCCGGCTCGGGACTGAAGCCTTCGAGGCCGCAAAAATGAATCAGATGCGAACTAAAAAACTCTGAACTGTAAAACAGCTGACTGCCGGCCCCGTGCCGATCTCGGTAAAAATGCAGCTTGTCCTCACCGGCCAGCAGCAAAAGATAATCCCCGTCAATCTCTTTGAAGGAATCCGGACCTTTTTTTCGGTAATTATCCAGCACCTTAGTGGCAGTAGTATTGTAAAAACGCCCCAAAAAAAACAGACTCAGGCCCTGGCCCGATACTTGTTCCATAAGGCCCAACCCCGAAAAGTCCTGTGCCAATATGGCCTTGGCAGAAACGATAAATCCCGACATAGTTTATTTTTTTTCGTTGTCCGAAGCACCATGAGGAGTATGCAAAAAAGTTTTGTTGGCGCCTTTGATCCTCAACAAAGACATCAACATCAAAAACATGCCCTTGGGTAGGTAGAGCAAAGCCCCGGCCGTTTGTTTATTGTAAAACTTCAGAGGCACCGCAAACACAAAGGCCAGCAGGCAAGCTCCCAGAACAGCGAGCCAGGCAGTGGTGTAGGCCGGAGGCATAGCCGTAAGTCTGTTTATAAGCAAAAACAAAAAACTTTCGCCCATGACCAAAGCCAGCAACAAAACCCTGGGTGGTTGAATAAATTGCAAAGCCTTGAAGAAAAAATCCAGATTGCCTTTGGTAAACAAAGTACGCAAAGCCGGACAGGCAGCCTGCCCGAAATAATAAAACTGAGCCGAGAGCCACCTGCGGCGCTGAACGCTGAAAGCCTCAGAATTTTGCACCTTCTCGTCCAAAACAACAGCATCCTCCAGATAGTCTATCCTGTGCCCATCGTGCAACATTCTGAGCTCAATCTCCTTATCAAATCCTCCAATAGCTTTGATTTCTAGCATCATTTTTTTGAAGAAAGCATAATCAAAAGCCATGCCCGAACCAATCAGCCCGGCCGAAAGGCCCAGCGCCCTGTGCCCCTTGCGAAACAAATGATTGTTGATCTCTTCGCTCACAGCATCGAGCACTGCCAGCCGGGTATTCATATTTTTGGCCATTCGGTGGCCCTGTACGGCCATAATTTTATCCTCAAAGGCCCGATTGATTTTTTTAAGAAAAGCAGGCTCCATCAAATTGTCGGCATCCAGCACCAGTGCAATGTCATAGTCCCCGGGCAAAAGGCTCATGGCCCGATTGAGAGCCTTGGTTTTGGTGCTATGCTCAAAATGCACTTCGATCAGTCTCAGTGGCATAGAATCCAGGCTCTGCAGGGTTTCGGGTTTAAAGGAATCCGCAATCACCACCACATCAAAACGATCGCTGGGATAATCCTGCTCCAGAGCGTTCACGGCGGCTTCCAAAATCACCTTATCCTCTTTGTAAGCCGGAATCAACACTGCCACTTTGCGGTAGATAATGGCCGGTTTTAGCTTATTGTCCCGGTAAAACAAGCCACTCAGGGCAAACAACAGAAAATAAACTGTAGCCAGGGCAGTCAATACCAGCAAAATCATCTGCACTATTCCATAGACTTCCATTACTTTCATTATTTAGAAGGTTTAATCCATATAACAACCTTGTTATCTCACGGGGTCAGGATATCCGGGATATTCCGGTGATTGAGGAGATTCAGCCTGCTCAGCCAGCTCTTTTTTTTCCCAGTCTGTCATCATAGAAATCAGAGCCATCGAAGTCACTACAATAATAGTATTGGGCAACTGCCCCAGGCTGGCAGCTGAGTATGAAGACACCATCAGGCCCGACATACCCGACACAAAAGCAATCGCCCTGAAACGATTCTCCGGTTTTTTTAAGCGAAAAAAGATCAAAAAGACCGACTTAAACAAAAAATAAAACAAGAGCAACAAATAAAACGACAAGCCCACTATGCCCTGCTCCACCCACAACTGAACATACCAGCCGTCCGTAGGCACTTTGGCCAAAAAAGTGTCAGGAGTAAAGCGCAGTCCCCAGTTGCCCGAAGAACCCACACCTCCACCAAAGGGCTTGTCACTAAGGTACTCTCTAAACAATCGCCGGTTGTCGAGCCGCACATTAAGCGAAGCATCCTCCCTGTTGAACACCGAACGCATCCGGCGTATATCGTAATTGCTTTGTCCTATAGTGGTGTATTTTAAAAAGATAAAGGCCAGCAGCAGAAACACTCCCATCGATACCATGGTTTTAAAACGCTTAGATAAGAGGGTATAAAGCATATATCCCATCAGTAAAACAGCCACCGCACTCCGGGTTCCCGAAATTACCATTCCAAAAATACCCCCCAGAGCCACCAGCAAATAAAAAACTTGCTTTTTGCGGGTTTCGGCATGCAAACCCAGCACCGTAAACACCACACCGGCGTAAGCCATAGAACTGCCGTAAGTACCGGCATCGGCAAAAAAAGAAAACACCCTCAGGTGTTGTCCTGCCAGCAAGTGGGTAGTTCTGTTACCCGGCACCAGCAGCCATTGGTATTCCCAGGAGTCTACTCCAATGTATTTTTGTATAAGGCCCTTGCTTACAGCCAAAACAGTAAACCAGGCCGTTAGTTTTATAAACAAATCAAGATCCCGGGCTTTGTTAAATACAAGATAAACCAAAATGATAGTCAAGAGCATATAAAAAGCCTGGCTGCGCATGGCATAAAACCAGGCTGCCCGGCTGACGGCTTCCGGGTTGAGCAACTGAAAAGCCGTCATTATCATCCAGATCAGGGCCAACATAGTATAATCGCGCACAGCATTCTTCCATTCAATCTTTTGATTAAACTGGCTCAAAAACACCGCCAAAAGTGTCAGCAACAAAAGAGCATCCACCATTAAGCCTGTAGGAACAGGTATATAACGTCCCAGCCCCACAACAAAATAATTGGCAAAAAGCAGCGAGATAAAACCCAGTCTCGGGCTGGAGAATACCCAAACAAGATAGAGCAGCGGAAAAGGCAAAGCCAGCAATACCATTCCGGCCAACATCTGGTCCTTGGAAAAAAAATAAATTGCTCCTGCCAGCAACAACACCAGGACAGTAATTACCACCGCCTTGATAATTAGCGCTTTGTTATGCTCTTTACGGATGGCAGGATTTACACTCATACATCAGGTAATTGCCGGCAGGCCTCAGCCCGATCAGATAAATTGCTTCAAAAAGTTCTTAACCGCTTTTCTAAACTTAGAGCGTTGCTTAGGAATTTCCCCATAGATCTCTTCCAGGTTATCGGGTATGGCTTTGTTCAAAACTGCGTAAATTTTGCCGGGGTACATTTTTCTTACATTAGCCAGCAGATAATCGTCCGCCTGCGACCAGAAAGCTCCCGCATCAAAAATCATCAGATTCACATCGGCCGATGCAAACAATTGCGGATGTTCAACACCGTTGCTCAAGGCTGTTTCGATAAACAAGACATAATTCGCCCTGAGCGATAAATCATCGATCAATTCACTGTAATTACGGTATTGCGACCTGGTATCCCGCAACTCCAAGCTTTGTTCCTGAGTTTCATCTTCCGATTCAGGCCTGGAC